>NZ_KV796811.1:0-172657 GCF_001809235.1 Corynebacterium sp. HMSC072A04
ACCGCTACCATTTCAGTCTTCTGAACATCCTTGGCTAAGGATTGTGAGGTCTTCTCCCCGCTCCTCGTCCAAGTACGCTGCGCAGAGGCTAGGGTTCTTTTCATTCACTATCACTTCAATGGAAGGCGGCAAGCAGCATGAAGAAATTTAGCCTTGCGGTTGCTGCTATTTCTTTTGCCCTCGGCAGTTGCAGCACCGCCCCTGCACCTGAACCAAGTCCAACGAGTACTAGCAGCAACGAAACTGGGGCCGACGAGGCGCCACCAAGCACAAGCCCGTCCAGTACCTCCCCCGCAGACGCTTCCAAATCCACGGAACCAGAGTCCCACGTGGAAGAGGCACAACCTGACCCAGAACTTCCCGCATCCGACGCTCCTGTGGCAGTAGAACAAGTACCCGCGGAACCCACTGTCGTGGAATGCCTCGAAGGGATCCCCGGCACTGCCCGCTGGTCAGATGGCACAGTCTCCTACTCCCAATGGTGTTTCGACACCCGAGGCGGCGAGCAGTACCTCGAAAATGAGGGCCAGGCCGGACTAGAAGAAACTGAGGAATGCGTCGGCCCGGCGGCAACATGTGGATACGGCACTGCAGATAATGGCGCCCGTAACCCAACCTCGGGCGAAATCCAGACTTACCACGGCTGCCAAGACGGATACATTGATGACCCAGACCTGTGCTCCGCAGTAGAAGATATAGTCCGAGCTGCCGACCCAGACGGCTCCATCTATCAGTAGACAAACCCCGCATCACAACAACCGATCCCGACGCTGAAAGCACGGCCCGAATGCAGGGGCGGTACCGCTAGGGGCTTGTGAGTCAGAGACACAGTTCCAGCAAAACTGTGTTGTCTAGCGATTTTTTAGAGGGTTTTTAGAGGGTTTTCACTTTTTGCTCCAATTTTTCCAGCATTTCCGCTGGTCATGGTGCCCCCAGTGGGACTCGAACCCACACTGAATCGATTTTAAGTCGACTGCCTCTGCCGATTGGGCTATGGGGGCCAAACCGTGCCCACTTATCTTAGGGCACGGGTGGACACATGCCGAAAATAGGGTCGGCAACCGTAGAACTGTGCCGGTCCGCGGGACGGTACCGGCCTAGTTCGCTTAGTTTGCGACGAGGCCGCTAATGATGCCATCGAGGATGTCCTTCTCACTGATGAAGAAGGAACGGGCATCACTGTTGCGCTCAATCATCGTCATGATGCCCTCCACGGCCACGCAGCCGCCGCCGATGACATCGGCGCGGCCCGGGTGGATGACGGGGTTGAGGGCCCTCACGTCCGAGGACAAACCGATCATCTGTCGAGTGAGCACCCGCAGGGCGTCGAAGCGCAGCTCGGATCCGTGGATGGAGTCAGCATCGTAGCGTTCCATGCCCTGCGCCAGCGCCGAGAGCGTCGTGAAGGTACCGGCGCAGCCGACAAAGGTTTGGGCCTTGTCGATGGGCACGATCTTTTCCACTTCAGCCATGCGTTCAGCGACGTAATCAGTAGCGATCTCTATTTCTGCTTCGGTAGGCGGATCGTTGCGCATCATGCGCTCAGTGAGTCGCACACACCCCATCTGCGCAGAGTGGGAGCCGAGAATCTCGCCGTCGATTGTCCCAACGACGAACTCCGTCGAACCGCCGCCCAAGTCGATGACACAGTAGGGCCCCTTCTCAGAGCGCAGGTCCCCCACCGCACCGGTGAAGGACAGCAGTGCTTCCTCCTCCCCAGAAATGATCTCCGCGCGGGCACCCGGCTGGACCTCACCGAGAAGCTCCTCGGTCATATCGAAGAACTCACGGTGGTTTTTGGCATCACGCGTTGCCGAGGTTGCCACCATCCGCACGCGCTCAACCTTCTCAAATTTCATCTGCTTGACGTATTCTTCGAGGGCCGCACGAGTCCGCGCGAGTGCCTCTGGCTCGAATTCACCGGTGGCGTCGACGCCTTGTCCGAGGCGGACGATCTCCATCGTGCGGGAGATATCCCGAATCTTGCCATCCTCTTGGATCTCACTGATGAGCAGGCGGATGGAGTTGGTTCCGCAGTCAACAGCAGCGACGCGAGTCATAAGGCTAGCCTTTCTCTTAACCGGCGTTAGAAAAATCAAACTGGGTCATATCAATGCCCAGATCCCCCACGGTGGGCCAATCCTCCGGGATGGCGCTTCCCCGGAGTTTACCGTGTTCTGCAGCCATCGCGACGGCCTCGGTGCCAAAGCGGACCCGGCCCGGGCCTTCTGCCAAGGCATAAGCAATAAGCACGTGGAGGCACTTAACGCGCTCAGGCATGCCGCCACCGGAAAAATCAGTGCCCAAATCCTCCATGGCATTGCGGGTTTCCAGGTAGTGTTCATGCGCTGCCTGGTAGTCCTTCTGCAAGTCCTCATCCGCCGCGAGACGCTGCTCCATCCACTTCATGACGTGGGCAACTTCAAGGCGCGATGCCTCGGCGGTCAGGCGCGGATCGGGGAGGTAATAGAGGGTAGGAAACGGAGTGCCGTCGGGAAGCTTAGGCGCCGTCTTAATCACAGCAGGAGCTCCGTCGGGGGTGCGGTAAGCAATGTCCACGACGCCGCGCGGGGTGCGGCCCAATTGTTCGCGGACGACTTCAAGATCAGCATCGGTCACGGTCATAGGAACCATTGTGACACGGAGGCGCGGGTGCGTCCTATTCAGCAGGAGCTTCGACTGAGTCTTCCGGCGGGTTCTCCGCTTCCGGCGGGGTTTCAGCGTCCGGTGGGGTCTCGGCGTCCTGTGACACCGAATCCCACAGCACCGTGTACCACGCGCGCTCGTCGACGTCCTCGCGGCGTTCCGAGGTTACCGTATCGCCTGAGTCCATCCGCGGATCCATGATGCGGAACGCAGTTTCTCCTTCATCCATCACACCAAAGCGACGACGCGCTTCTTGTTTGACGTATTCCTCGGAACGATACTTATCAATCTCGGTGAGGAGGTTTTCCTTCCGCTCCTGCTTGGCGGCGATGGAGCTTTCCAGGCGCGCTATCTCCGACTGGCCGTGGTAGTAATTGCGCAGCGGAACGGCAATGGTTAAGAGGACTACGAGCACGACGGCGATAATGACGCCCACACCCAGAATGTCGAGCCCCTTAGGCTGGGCCGGGCTCTTCTTCGGCTTGGTGCGCTGCGCGTCGCGGGCACGCGTGTGGACCGGAACGGTGTTCCGGCGCTTCGTGCGGGAAGAAGTAGTGCGTGCCATCGGGAAGTCATTGTATCCCGCTACAGCCCAGGTGGTGCGCGGCGCGCGTCGTGTCTCAGAAATAACATGCGTCACAGCACCACGGAGGTCACCCCGACGAAAAAAGGTGCCACAGTTTCCTGTGACACCTTTCGCTTAGACGCTATCTCAGCGAGTGGCCGGTTCCCGGCTATTCCTAGAAATTAGCCCTGGAAGCGCGGGAATGCGGAGCGGCCGGCGTAGACGGCTGCGTCGCTGAGCTCCTGCTCGATGCGCAGCAGCTGGTTGTACTTGGCCACGCGCTCAGAACGTGCCGGGGCACCGGTCTTGATCTGGCCGCAGTTGAGGGCAACCGCGAGGTCAGCAATGGTGGTGTCCTCGGTCTCGCCGGAACGGTGGGACATCATGGTGCGGTAGCCGTTGCGGTGAGCCAGCTCGACGGCGTCGAAGGTCTCGGTCAGGGTGCCGATCTGGTTAACCTTCACCAGCAGTGCGTTGGCTGCCTTTTTCTCGATGCCCTCCTGGAGGCGGGCCGGGTTGGTGACGAAGAAGTCATCGCCCACGATCTGGACCTTGTCACCGATGGCTGCGGTGAGCTTGGTGTAGCCCTCCCAGTCATCTTCCTGCAGCGGGTCCTCGATGGACACAATCGGGTAGTTGGCAACGAGATCCTCGTAGACCTTGGCCATCTCCTCAGCGGTGTGCTCGCCGCCCTCGAAGTGGTACTTGCCATCCTTAAAGAACTCGGAGGAAGCAACGTCGAGTGCCAGGGCGATGTCCTCGCCCGGCTTCAGACCGGCCTTCTTGATTGCGTCAACGATGAGGTCGAGTGCAGCCTTGGTGGACTCGACGGACGGGGCGAAGCCGCCCTCGTCGCCCAGACCGGTGGACAGTCCCTTGTCCTTGATGACGTTCTTGAGGGCGTGGTAGACCTCGGCACCCTGGCGCAGCGCCTCGGAGAAGGACTCTGCGCCGATCGGAGCAATCATGAACTCCTGGACATCCACGCCGGAATCAGCGTGGGAGCCACCGTTGAGAATATTCATCATCGGAACGGGCAGGACGTGAGCGTTCGGGCCACCGACGTAGCGGTAGAGCGGCAGGCCAGCAGACTCGGCAGCAGCCTTGGCAGCGGCAATGGAGACGCCCAGGATGGCGTTGGCGCCGAGGCGGGACTTGTTATCAGTACCGTCCAGCTTGATGAGGGCCTGGTCGATCAGGCGCTGGTCATCGGCCTCAAAGCCGGCAAGTTCATCAGCAATCTCTTCGTTGACGTTTTCAACTGCCTTGAGAACACCCTTGCCCAAGTAGCGGTCACCCCCGTCACGCAACTCGTGAGCCTCGTGAACACCGGTGGAAGCGCCAGACGGAACGCCGGCCACACCGCGTGCTCCATCGTCGAGGAATACTTCAGCCTCAACGGTGGGGTTGCCGCGGGAATCAAGAATTTCGCGTGCCATTACGTGGATGATGTCAGCCATGCTGCTTTCACTCCTATAGAGCCAAATTGATCTTGGGTTCGTGTTCTGGGAGGGGCTCCCAAACCACCTGCAGCCAATTGTTCCAGAAAACTTCGGAACGTGTCGGGCGGAAACGGACAACGTGATAAAGATCTAGAAAGGCGCTAGGACGTCGCAGGCTGTTCGATGGCATAGGAATTCGCCGCAGCGGCCACTTTACGCAGGTAATCCTCGGATTGGTTGTAATTGAGGATGGCTGAGCGCCAGCCTTCCGGCGTCGAAAGGTCCCTATCCCCGAAACACAACAAGGCGGCAGCACCCAGCGCGGCATCATCGATTTGATTTGGATCGGCTACGCCATCACCGTTGGCGTCGCGACCAAAATGCTCCCACGAAGACGGGATGAATTGCATGGGGCCTACCGCCCGATCAAACTCAGTATCGCCATCAAACACGCCGCCATCGCTGTCCGGAACGTGGGTGGTATTGTTCGTACCGTCGAGAGGGATACCCACGATGGGCGGCTCGGGGTGACCGTTCTCATCGAGTGAAGAACGGTGGAAGATATTGCCGTTATAGGTCCCGTGACGGGTTTCCACCCAGCCAATCCCGGCGAGGGTATTCCAGCGCAGATTGCAGTTCGGCCACGACTGCCGCGCGATCAATTCGGCGTTTCCATAGGCCCGCAAAGCTTGGGCGGGGATGCTGGTGGCGTCGGCCAGCTGATCAGACCACCACGTCAATTTGTCCGCGGTGCGCCCTGGCGCTTCGACGTCAATATTGGGCACCTCTGCCCCACCGACGGGTGGAAGATCCTCCGGAACGGGGGACAGCTGCCGGAACGGGGAAGGCTTATCAAGGAAGGAAAGACTCCACGCCACCAGGGAAATGATCAGAATGATGGCCAAGACAATGCCGAGGCCACAGCCCCCAATCCTCCGTAGCCCCTGTGTCATAAAGGTGAATACTACAGACGGTTTCACGTGTGGGTTAGACCGACACAGAGGGCGCCGCTTGGCGACGAAAGAAACCTAGCTAAGCAAAAATATTTTGGATAATTATGTCAAACTATTCCCATGCGTAACATTGTGCGCTACACTGCACCGATGAACGGTCCGCCGCGCCTACGCCGGTCCTGCACGTTCTTTCAACGCCCTTTCTTCAATCTCAAGGAGTTCCATGTTCATCCGTCGTATCGCTGCCACTGCTGCCGCTGTTGTCACCCTGGGTGCTGTCGTGCCCGCCACCGCGTCCGCCGCATCCCTCGAGGAGTTGGGCGGCTTCCTTTCCCAGGGCATCCAGAATGCTGACTGCAACACCCTCCGCAGCACCCTGACGCTGATCGATCAGACGACCGAGGGCGAGCTGCTCGGCCCGGACACCACCCGCAACCAGCTATCAAAGAACCTCATGGCTCTGGGCAACACCGAGGAACTCGGCCCGCTGGCCCTCGCCGCTGTGAAGTACTCCGGCCAGACCGCTGACCGTGCCCTCGAGTGCAAGATCGTTAAGGAAGACACCATCGTCACCGGCGGCACTGGCCTGTCCTCCACGCTCACCGACTACGCTCCTCTGCTGTCCTCCATCATCCAGAAGGGCTAGTCCTTTTCTCGGGCCTTACCTTCGGCCCACAGGCGCTCCTGCTCCTCTACCTCCACGACGTCCTCCGTGCCGTCAAAAAGGTAGGGCGCGCGGGAGCGCATTTTGTTGACGAAGGACATGGCGACGTCATCGAGGCTAAAAGCTCCGCGGCGCGCCGCAATCTCGGCATGGAAAAGGACTTGTAAGAAAACATCACCGAGCTCCTTGAGCAGCTCGGCGTCAGAGGCGCGCTCCCGCACCGCCTCGGCGAACTCCGCGGACTCTTCCTCCAGATACGGCAGCAAGCTCTCATGGGTTTGATCGCGTTCCCACTCCCCGATGCGCCGGGCCCGCGTCATCACCTCGCGCGCCTGCCACATCGGTTCCTCCAGGGAGGGGGCAAGGATGAGCTCCGCGTGGGCGTCGATAAGCGCGCGCACCTGCGGGTGGGACGGATCTGTGCTCACCACAACACCGTGGCCCGCCGGATCCTCACCGCACAGGAGCTGGTCGAAATTCCACCGCACCTTCACCGGTACTTCATCGGTAAAAACAACAGGTCCCTGCAGTTTTCCAACGGCCTCTAGAGGGATTAGGGTGGGCCAGCGCGGATCTAACAACAGGACAGTCATAAGCAACGAGTATAGGTCCCGGGCTCCATGAGCTTTCGCTGCAGTTGCACAAAAGCCCGCCTTAAGGGGTATTTTTAACCAATGACCACTTCCAATCTCACCGAATCGCCGCGCACGCACTCCGTGACGCTGTGGACGCTTGTCGCGCTCATCATCGGTTCCACGGTGGGCGCGGGTATCTTCTCTCTCCCGCAAAACATCGCCTCCGTCGCCGGCCCGGGCGCCATGCTCATCGGCTGGCTCATCGCCGGCGTGGGCATGCTCTCCGTCGCCTTCGTCTTCCAAATCCTGGCGCACCGCAAGCCGCACCTCGACTCCGGTGTGTACTCCTATGTACGCGCCGGCTTAGGTGATTTCATCGGCTTCACCTCCGGTTGGGGCTACTGGCTGGGCTCCGTGATGGCCCAGGTCGGCTACGCCACATTGTTCTTCAACACCATCGGCCACTACGTCCCCCTCTTTGACGCCGACCACCGCTGGGTTTCCGCCATTGCGGTGTCTTTGCTGTCGTGGGGTATTTTTGCGGTGCTGGCCCGCGGTATTAAGCAGGCGGCCATCATGAACATGGTCACCTCCGTGGCCAAGATCGTGCCCATCCTGGCCTTCATCGTCATCCTCGCTTTCGTGGGATTTAGCTGGGACAAGTTCACCCTGGATATCTGGGGCAAGGCTTCTGATAAGTCCCTCTTTGAGCAGGTGCAGGGAATCATGCTCTTTACCGTGTGGGTCTTCATCGGCGTGGAGGGCGCTTCGGTCTACTCCAAGCAGGCTCGCACGCGTGCCGACGTCGGCCGCGCCACCGTCATCGGCTTCATCAGCGTCTTGGCGCTGCTGGTGTCCGTGTCCACGCTGAGCTTCGGCGTCCTTACCCAGGAAGAGCTCGCAGCGCTTCCGGATAACTCGATGGCCTCCGTGCTCACCGCCGCGGTCGGCGAATGGGGCGGCGCGCTCATCTCCCTGGGCCTGTGCCTTTCCGTGCTTGGCGCCTATGTGTCCTGGCAGATGCTGTGCGCGGAGCCTATCGTCATGATGGCTGTCGATGGTCTTCTCCCCCGCAAGATCGGCACCGTGAACATCGCCGGCGCGCCCTGGGTTGCGCAGCTGATTTCTACGCTGACGATTCAGCTCTTCGTCATCGTCTTCTTCCTCAACGAGACGTCCTATAACGCAATGGTGCAGCTGGCCACCATCATGTACCTGCTGCCTTACATCTTCTCCTCGCTGTACCTGGTGCTCTTGGCGGTGCGCGGCAAGGGGCTAACCCACCCGCACGCCGGGGTGCGCTTCGACTTGTCTGGCCCGGAGGTGAGCCGCCGCGAGAACCGCCGCCACCTCTACATCGGCCTCGTCGCCTTCATTTATTCCGTCTGGCTCATTTACGCCGCCGACCCGGTCTACGTGCTGCTTGGCGCGCTGGCTGTGGTCCCGAGCATGATCCCTTACGTGGCCACACGCTTGCACAAGAAGGAGCGCGTGTTTAACACCTTCGAATGGTGCGTTGTGGCGCTGGTGATCGTCGGCGCTGTCGCCGCGGTGTGGGGCTTGGGCACTGGGCGTCTCGTTCTCTAGAACACCTCAGGTGCTGAGCGGTGCGAGAGCACCGCGTACGTGATGCAGCTTGCGAGCCACATCACGTGGCCGATGCCGCTGATAACGAGGAGGATGCCGCCGGTGATTGTGGCCGCTTCCTCGTTGCCAAACCACCACGTCGGTACGGTGGCCGGTCCGATATCTCCAAAATCCGGCAGGTTGGCGTTGCCCAGGATGAAGCCGATGAACACCAGGGCCATGGACACCCACGCCCACTCCAGCTTGCTCTCGTAATCACTGCGGATAAAGAGCGGCAGCAGCCCAAGCAACACCCAGACACCAACCAGGATTACCCCAAACATCATCAACATGAAGGTGAGCCAACCACCGTTCTCGCCGCTGAACTTTATGACCAGCGAGACGGGGATGCTGATCAACGCCGCGAACATCCACACCGCCACCATGACGATCCGTTGATTCGCCCGAGGATAGCCAAGGCGGTTGTTCGCGGCGTCCATTACTTCTCTCCTACGCTAATGACGTTTTTCTTAGTCTTAGCACCACTGACGTCAACGTGCTCGAGTTCAAACATCGACGCTAGGAAATCCGCCACCCATTGCAGCAGCTCAATGTCACGCAGCTTGGGGTCTGTGACATTCCGTCCTGCCTTGGGGAAGCTGAGCTGGATGGCCTTAGCCGCCGCACGGTAGTTGGAGCCCGGGTAGAGGCGCTTGAGGCGTACCTGTTTCGAATCCGCCAGCTCCACCGGGTGGACCTTGATGCGCGTGCCCTGCACCGTGATGTCGCTGACCCCAGCCCGGCGGGCCTGGTGGCGCAGGCGGGCCACGGCGAGAAGGCGTTCCACCGGCTCCGGAACGGGGCCGTAGCGGTCCTGCATTTCCTCCACCACGTGTGCCAGGTCCGCGTTGTCTTTGGAGGCTGCGAGCTTGCGGTAAACCTCTAGGCGCAGGCGCTCGGAGTTGATATAGGACTCCGGGATGTGGGCGTCCACCGGCAGGTCGATGCGGATTTCCTTCGGCCCTTCGTCCGTGACCACGGGGGTCTCCCCACGCGCGAGCGCCTTGAAGGTCTCCACCGCCTCACCGACAAGGCGCACGTAGAGGTCGAAGCCCACGCCGGCGATGTGGCCGGACTGCTCCGCGCCCAGCACGTTGCCGGCACCGCGCATCTCAAGGTCCTTCATGGCCACGGCCATGCCCGCGCCCAGATCGTTGTTCTGGGCGATGGTGGCCAGACGGTCATAGGAGGTCTCCGTCAGCGTGGCGCCCTTCGGGTAGAGGAAGTAGGCATAGCCGCGCTCGCGGGAGCGGCCCACGCGCCCGCGCAGCTGGTGGAGCTGGGATAGACCCATGTGGTGGGCGTTTTCCACGATGAGGGTATTCGCATTAGCGATATCCAGACCGGTCTCCACGATGGTGGTACATACCAGCACGTCGAACTCGCGGTCCCAGAAACCTTGGACGGTGCGTTCAAGCACGTCCTCGTTCATCTGGCCGTGTGCGACGACGATGCGCGCCTCCGGCACCAGGTCCCGCAGTTCGCGGGCCTTCTTTTCGATGTCGGCGACTTTGTTGTGGATGAAGAAAACTTGGCCGTCGCGCAGCAGCTCGCGGCGGATGGCCGCTGCCACCTGCTTATCCTCATACGCGCCCACATAGGTCAGGACCGGGTGACGGTCCTCCGGAGGCGTCAAAATCGTAGACATTTCACGGATGCCCGCCATGGACATCTCCAAGGTGCGTGGAATCGGTGTCGCGGACATGGTGAGCACATCCACGCTGGCTTTGAGCGCCTTGATGTGCTCCTTGTGCTCCACGCCGAAGCGCTGCTCCTCATCCACCACGATGAGGCCCAAGTTCTTCCACTGCACGCCCGTTTGCAGCAGGCGGTGGGTGCCGATGACGATGTCCACGGAACCATCCGCCAAGCCGGCGAGAATCTCCTTGGACTCCTTGGCCGAGGTAAAGCGCGAGAGGACCTCAATATCCACCGGAAAGCCCTGCATGCGCTCGCGGAAGGTATCGGCGTGCTGTTGCGCCAGCAGAGTCGTGGGCACGAGGACCGCCACCTGCTTACCGTCCTGCACGGCCTTGAAGGCCGCGCGCACCGCAACCTCGGTCTTGCCATAGCCCACATCGCCGACGACCACGCGGTCCATCGGCACCGTGGATTCCATATCCTGCTTGACGGCATCGATGGCCAGCATTTGGTCTTCAGTCTCGACGAAGGGGAAATTATCCTCCATCTCCGCCTGCCACGGCGTATCGGGCCCAAACTGGTGGCCAGGGGCTGCCTGGCGCTTGGCATAAAGCTCCACCAGCTCACCGGCGATCTCACGCACCGCGGCACGCGCCTTCTTCTTGGTGTTCTTCCAATCCGAGCCGCCCATCTTGGACAGCGTCGGCGCCTCACCGCCGGTGTATTTGCTCAACAGATCCAACGAATCCATGGGCACCCACAGCTGGTCGGCCGGCTGACCGCGCTTGGACGCCGCATACTCCAGCACGATGTACTCGCGGCGCGACGTCTCATCACCGGACTGTACGGTGCGCTCGGCCATCTTGAGGAACTTGCCGATGCCATGGGTCTCATGCACCACGTAATCCCCCTGCTTCAGGGCGAGGGGATCCACGCGGTTGCGGCGCTTTGCTGGGCGACGCTTCGCACCCGCAATATCACCGACGCGGTTACCCGTCAGATCAGTTTCCGTAATAACCACGAGCGGCAGCGCTTCAGCATCCTTCAGCTTGCGCACCTTTGGGAAAACCAGACCCGCATGGGACAAGGCCTGATAGAGGGTGACCTCGCCGGGGCTCGGCTCCCACCCAGGCGTGGCCACCTTGGTGGGAATCCCCTTCTCCGCGAAACGCTCCACCATGCGCTTGATCGCACCCTGGGCAGGAGCAATAAACGCAGCCCGCCCACCAGCGGTGGTGTGCGCTAGAAGCTGCGCCATCATCGCATCAATCTCTGAGATATCACCGCGTGGGGTAGGTCCGGGCTCAAAATCCAGCGGCAGAGTCTCCGATTCAGCGGCGGCGAACATCCCCGGCGGGGCAAAAGTCCACAGCGGGGCCTCGATATTCCGGCACGTCGCCTCAAGCGACTCATAGGAGCGGTAACTCGACGCCGAGGTATCCAAGCCCTCGGCAGCCAGCGGACCATCCGCGCCCATCGCGGCGGCCTCCCAGCCAGCAGCCAAGAACTCCGCATCGGTGGATTCCAGGTCCGCAATGCGCGTGCGGATCTTTTCCGGTGCCACGAGCACCACGTGCGTGCCCGCCGTGAGGAGTTCGGGGAGGGTGACAAAGGGGTCGTCGGCTAGCACGGCAAGCAACGCCTCCATACCGTCGGCAGGGATGTGCTCGCCTACCTTGGTCAGCAGTTCTGCCAGAGCCGCATTCCCGCCAAACTTCTGAGCCAGCTCACGGGCGCGTGCGGCAACCTCATTAGTAATCGGCAGCTCGCGAGCGGGATAGATGGCGACCTCGCCGACCTCAATCTCCGGGATGGCGCGCTGATCCGCCACGGAGAACTGGCGGATATCGGTAATCTCATCGCCCCAGAACTCCACACGCACCGGGTAGTCCGAGGTGGTGGGGAAAACATCGAGGATGCCGCCGCGCGTGGCGTACTCGCCGCGCTTGGCCACCATATCCACGTGCTTGTAGGCGCGAAACTCCAACTCCGAAAGGATATGTGAGAGCTCGTGCTCAGCTTCTTCCTTCAGGAAGATGGGCTCGCGGCCTTCCACTTTGCTCAGGATAGGCTGGCAATACCCGCGGGCAGAGGTCACCACCACTTGGGCTTTGCCCGCCCCCACTAGGTCGAGCACACGCGCGCGCTTGCCGACGATATCCGGGGCCGGCGACAGCCGCTCATGCGGCAACGTCTCCCACGCGGGAAAGTAGGCGACCTTATCCCCCAGCATGGCTGCCAGCTCTGCGGTGAGGTCCTCCGCCTCACGCCCGGAGGCAGTCACCACCAGCACCGGCGCGTGGTGAGCCAGCGTGCCAATGGCCCAGGGGCGCGCCTGGTCGATGCCCGTGATGTGCAGCGACGGTGTGCCCACTTGAGTAGCGAGACCTTTGAGTTTCGGATCTGAGGCGGCTACTTTGAGCAGCCCGCCCAGCATCGGCGTTGCCACCTACTTGGCTCCCTTCAACTTCGGTGCTGCTTCCATGCCAGAAAGACCATTCCAGCACAAATTGACGATGTGCGCTGCGACTGTCTCGCGCGAAGGCTCGCGCTCATCTAGCCACCACTGGGCCGTGGTGGCCACCATGCCGACGAGCGCTTGGCCGTAGAGCACCGACAGCTCGGGGTCGAGACCGCGGTGTTCGAAGGCCTCACCGAGGATATGCGCAATCTGATTTACCGCTGTGTTCAACAGCGTGGAGAAGCTACGCTCCTCCCCTGGCTTGGAGTCGCGCACGAGGATTAAGAAACCATCGGTCTCCTCCTCCACGTAGGTCAGCAAAGCGACGACCCCCTGCTCGATGCGCTGGCGCCACGAACCCGTCTGCAGTGATTCCGTGACGACCTTTTCCAAAGCGACGAGCTCGCGGTCGATGACGACGGCGTACAGGCCTTCCTTGCCGCCGAAGTGCTCATAGACCACCGGCTTGGACACGCCGGCGCGCGCGGCGATGTCTTCCACGCTGGCACCATCGAAGCCGCGTTCTGCGAAGGCCGCGCGCCCAATGGAGATCAATTGCTCACGGCGCTCACGCCCGGTCATCCTTTGTCGAACCATGTCTTCTACTGTATCTCCCCCACTGGACATCGCCCGCACCAGCTAAAAGTCGGCAGCTTGCAACGCAATAAAGAAGATTGGCCACCTGTTTAGGTCTCGCCCGCACCCGTCAGGTAACATGTCCCCCAGCGCCCACGTTGTGTGCGCAGTTTCCCCATGGTGTAATCGGCAACACTACGGTTTTTGGTACCGTCATTCTAGGTTCGAGTCCTGGTGGGGAAGCCGATTAAGGTGGCCCGTTGACCGGCGTATTTGCTGGTTGCGGGCCATTTTTGTGTTTGATCCCGGTTGCTTTGGCGACGTTTGGCGACCTGCGGAAACGGTTCAATCTCCGTCAATTCTCCGTCATTTGTCCGTCACGGATTTGGCCTAGTTTTCGCTCCCCAGCCTCTAGTCTGTGAGTTCTGTCACTATCACACTACTACGCTTGCTGTAGTACTACATCGCATGTAGTATTAGAGGTGTAAGGCAGAGAGCCCCAGAGAAAAGGAAAAGAAAATGACCACCGCAGCGCAGGCCCGCTACATCGAATCCCTCCGCGACAACCGCGACGCCCTCACCATCGACGACGACCACATCCAGGACAACATTGGCCTGATTAACCAGCGCCTCGTCCGCTTCGGCAAGACCGTCGACCAGGAAGCCCTCAACGACTGGATGGAAGAGCTCATCACCACCCACAACCACGAGTTGGAGTGCGCCCTCGACGAGCTGACCACCGCGCAGGCCAGCGACCTGATTGAATCCCTGAAGGACGGCTACCACCCGGCCCTCATCGCCAACCTCGACGAGGTCGCCATCCACTTCATGCCGTACATCATCAAGCAGCTGGAGGCCTACATCGCCGAGCGCGTCGAGGACGTTGAGGCACAGATTCAGCGCGCCGAGCAGGTCGCCGACGGCGCCGACGTTGCCCACGGCCCCATCCTCGACGACATGGTTGAGGACGCCGTCGCCATCTACGACACCATCCAGATTCAACAGGCCTTCGGCGTGCAGGGCGACTGTGAGACCACCATCATCAACGAGCAGGCAATGGGCCGCATGGAGGCTCGCCTCAAGGAGGCCGAGGAGCGGCTCAGCAACCGCACTGGTACCCGCGTGGCTGCGGATGTGGTGCGCCGCGCCAGCATGAACCTGCTGGCCGGTGATGCCGAGCGTGACCTGATGCGCCGCTACATCATCTCCTCCACCAACGCGATGGCCGCGATGGCCAAGAAGGGAGCATAAGCATGGGCCAGGATGAATTGCTCGCCCGGGTGGTGGGGATTGACCGCCAGGTGCAAGACGCCGAGGACGCACTGGCCGGGTTGAAGCGTGAGCGTGCGGAGGCCACCCGCGCCGCCCTAGATAGTGGCGTGACTCAGTACAGGGTGGCGCAGGCGACGGGCCGTCAGCAGTCTGCCGTTGCGCAGTGGAAAAGGATGAAGTAGGCTCATGTGTGTTCCCCGCGTTTGCGGGGGTGAGCCGTTGCTGATGCTCAACCATCACGCAGATTGCTCTTATTCCCCGCGTCAGCGGGGATTTTTTATTGCCCACAACTTGCAATGTCGTATTTTATGGCATATAATGGTGGTAGACGGCAAGGAGAACAACTCCTGGAAGAGGCCGCAAGAATCGGAAAGAGAGTCCGAAAGATGTTCCTCATCGCAACCATCACCAACAAAGCCCACGCCCCGCGTATCCGCCGCCAGCTCAAAGCCCAAGGCTTCGGCTATGTCCGCGCTCGCGGCGAATGGGTAAAGAACTGCATGACCCTGCGCGGTGTCCGCATCGACCTCCCGAAGGCCCACACCATCGACGGCGCAGACATCCAGCTGCGCAGCGGCGAGGAGATGCACGCCATCATCAACGCCGCGATTGCAGGAGCATAAGCCATGCAGACCATCGTCACCACCCTGGGCACCTTCACCGGCCCCCACATGTACGCCATCCTCAAAGAACACTTCCCCGATGACGTCACATTCCGGCGCACCAACACCCCGGGCCAGTGGGGCACCATCGACCGCAAAGTCGGACGCCAGTATTTCAACCTTGGCACCATCACCGAAGTAAGGACACAAGCCGCATGACCCCAAACGAATTCCGCATCCTCCGCACCAGCATGGGACTCACTTCCCAGGATGTTGCCGACGCCTGTGACGTGAATATCCGTACCGCACAGCGCTGGGAGTCCACGCACCAGCCCCCGCTCGATGCCGGCGTGTGGCTCCAGGACAAGTGGGTCCGCTTCGCTGACTGCATCGACCAGGCTGTACAGATTGCCGAGAAGGCAGAGGAGGAAGGCAAGAAGGTGACGCTGACCAACGAGGTCGCGGGTGAGAATCTGAGCCGGTCGGAGCACACCGCCCTCATGGGGCACATCTGCATGGCTTATACATTGGCGGACTTCGACTTTGAGGTAGCCCCTTAAAACGCAGAAAAGGACCCCCACCCGCGTGGGGTGAGGGTCAAACTTCATAAACTTCAAAGGACTTCAAAAGTCGTTTTCTAGCTCGTCTGGGATAGGCATGTCGGCCACACTCTCCGGGTGGCGAAGCCTCCACTGCCGAATGTGGTTGACGGCGACGAAGTAGCGGCTTTTCCACACCTCCAATTTGTCACGTAGCTCCGCAATCTCCACCCGCATTTCGCTAATCGATTTGTCGCGGGCCTCCAGCTGCTCGTTCGTCCATTCGCGAATGCTTTTGGTGAATGCTTCCCACTCCGGGCCACGCGCCTCCAACTCCGCCTTTTTCTTCTGGCTTTTCTCCGTCAGGTGAGTACCAATAAGTGTGCCGATGACACCAATCACGCCGACGATGACTGTTGCCAGCGGGCCGTCTACCGGCATACCATCATCTCCCATCTGTGACTGTGACCTGACTGGCCTGCCCCCTGCCGTAGGCGTACAGGGTCATGGTGGCGATGCCGATGTATCCGAGGGAGGACACCCAGGCCCGGGGGAGGTCGTCGAATACCGTGGCGAAGATAAAGCTGAGTGCCCACATGGAGTGCAGCCCCACCACCGCGCCAACAGCGGAGGGCACGAGTTTCGGCACCCGCGTGGCGCACAGGCACAGCAGCCCCATGAGTATCCACACCACTGCCCATGCTGGGGGGTTGAGCACACTCTCCATGAAATGCGTGGGCTTGCGCTCAGGGTCAACCAGCACCGGCGTGTAGGACATGCCGCGTGCAATGGAGATACTGCCGAGGACTAGGAGGCCAGCGGCGTCGGACACGAGCCAGCGAGCAGCGCGGCGTTTAGCGTGCTCCCATCTCACGACTGCTCCCCTGCTGTGGTGGGGCCGGTGTACACCGGCAGGGCGGGCGCGGCGGCGTCTTCCGCGTGCTGGGCCTGCTCGGCTAAGCGTCCCGCCATGCTCGGGGTCACGCCATCAATCGTGAGCCGGTTGACAAGCGTGGTGAGGATGAAGCCGATACCGCCAGCCACGGCGATGAACCATGAGGGTGCGTCAGCCAGATAGACGGGCAGGATACCCGCCAGCCATGCGAGGGCCTGCAACACGAGCATGATAGAGCCTTTGTAGCGCAGCCACCACGGCTGGGCGATTAGCTCCGCTGCGACGGCCTCAGCGACCTGCTCCCCCACTGTGGTAAGGATTGGGTTCTTGTGGTGCTTTCCCATTATTTCTTCCTCCGCTTCAATTCGTTTACGTCTGCTTGAATCTGTGTGAGCTGCTGGCGAATCGCGGCCACAGCATCAACGAGGGTGAGATTCTGGCCCTTATCGTTCTGCCCTAATTGCTCCCAGCCCTTACCGGCAGGGCCTCGAAGTTGTCGCCATATTTCTTGAATTGCGTCAAATTGCGGAGTGAAAAACCCCGTGATGAATGCGCGGGTGTGGGCGTTGACTTGTTCTACTGCCTTCATGGTGGCTCCCTTGCTCTCCTTATTAACCGGCTTCGCCGGGACAGTCTTACCGGCCTTTAGTTCGTCGTAGAATCGCTGCGCCTCGTCCATCCACTGCTGGTGGTACTTGCCAGCGCGGCCACCGAAACCGTTACCGACCTTTGGGCCGGACAGGTGGACTGGGCAACCGGTCGCTGTGAACTCAAAGTGGTCTCGAATGTTCTTGCCGTAAACGGGCCTGCCGAGGTTGAAGTACAGGCAGTATGCGGCGGCTACACGAGCGCCGGAGATAATTGTTTCCTCGCTTATATTCCAGGAATCAGGGTGGAAATCACTGCCGTGAGCACGGCCAGTGTTGTTGGAGTGCTCAATGGCGATAGTGCGCTGATTCGCCCACTGGGATGCGTTAGCCCATGCGGTGTCATTGTCGTAGACGGTTTGCACCCACCTACCGTCGGGGCCGATGACGTGGTGGGCGGAGGCGGGCCGATGGTTCCAGATTCCGTCAACGACTGCTTCGCCTTCACCGATGTACATGAGGTGATGACGGGTAATGAATTGGATTTTTTGGCCCGCTCTTCCCGGCGTGTAGTGCTTGCCAACCCGGTATATTTTATCGGGCTGTAGCGTGTAATAATCGCGTGACATGATTACCCTCCTTTAGATATAAGAAAAGCCGCCCGAAGGCGGCGGTCAGTGGGGGCGTTGGGTTAGAGCTTTGTCCAGTAGTCGGTCGCGGTGTCCGGCCTGCGGTCATCGCGGGTGGTGTGGAGCCGCTGGGCGACGTAGAGGGCACCGTTGTAGAGGCGTGTGGTTCCCTTGGTGATGAGTTCGCCTTCGCGCCATTCTGGGACTGTGGGGGCTGGCTCCACCGGCTCGTCTGAGGCGTCCGGCTCGGTAGGCTCGTCTGGTTCTGTAATCAGCCCCGGGGCATCCTCACCCTCCGTATTAATCGGCTCGTCACGCAGGAAGTCACGGGTCACGTCCTGCCAGCCGGAGAAAATTTCGCCCGGTGTTTTCGCATTCTGCCCCAGGCGACGATTCCGCCACAGCTTCCCCTCGTGGGAAACAAGTGCTGCTGGCGGGTAGGCAGTGGCCCGGCTGGTGGGCTTGGCCCAGGCGGCAACCTTCGCAACGAGCTGGTCGATGCTGGTTTCCGGCTCCACCTCGGTAGCAAACTGGGGCTTCAGCTCGGGATGGGTTTCCCAGAGTTCTTTGGCGTCCTCGGCGCGGGCCTTCTCCACAGCCGGTGCTGCTTTACGGCGGTCGTATTCGTCACCACACACCCAGCCGAACAGGTCAAAAAAGTCGGCCTCGTCGAGGTTGGTGATGGTCTGCTTGAGGTCTTGGATGGTCATAATTGGTCTCCAATCTTGATGAATGAAACAGTGGTTTTTCCATCACCCTCGCCTGTGCCGATGAGGACGATTTGGGATTCAGAATCCAGGTGTATGTGGGCGGTCGTAGAGCTACGCCAATAGGTGCCGAACTGGCTGTCTTGGTTGTGTGCCCCGCCTCGGATGTTCAGGGTGGGCGGGTTGGTGCCGGTCATCTCCACCGTCATCAGGTACAGGCCAGTGAGGCGGTGGTAGGTGTAGACGTTGTTGGATAGCCAGCGTCCCCTAGCCCCAGCTGGGGCGGTGAACGCTGCCGACGAGCGGCTAATAAGGCGCAGCGCCATCACGCACCACCCCCGACGCGGGTTAGGCGAGTCTGGTGATGAAAACGGTGCCCCCACCTCGGAAATACAGTCGTGTGCCGGATTCGTGGGTCTCCAAATAGGCGGTGGGCATTTCCAAATCGCCTGTGGACGCCCACGGTGACACGCTGTAGGTCGCGGCGTAGCGCGCACCTACCGTGTCGATGCGGTAGCGGCCAGGGGCCAGGCGAATACTCGACCCGGCCTCCGCCCACGGCACGCGGGACTCGGACGGGGCAGCCCACGCATCCCCATTGTCCGACAGAGTGAACGCCGTCTGGTCGCGAGAACCAACGAGTCTTAGCGCCATGTCGCCACCGCCTCACGAATGCGGCGGCAAAGTTGCTTAGACCGAGGGGGGGGGGGAGCTAAAAACGTGAGCATGAGCGCATCACCTTTCTTTGCGTACATCGCCAATAGCATTTCGTCTTCCTTAAAGGTCACGACCTTTTGATTCTTAATGGCCACACCCGTATTCGTCGGGCGATGCTCCACAGTGGCGTTCTCCGTCAACTCCACCCAATACGTACCCGGCGGCGGATAAATACGACCCAACGACCAGATACGCCACCCATCCGGAGTACCACCCATGATTTCCCACGCCTCGCCGTTATAGAAAAACACCACCGGGCCCTGACGAATCTTCTTCAGCATCCCTCAGCTCCTTCCTTTCTTATTCCCACCAGTTACCGGTGGTCGGCACGACCACAACAGCCTGGTAGCCTTTTGCGCGGATTGCGGTGTCCGCCTGCTCCGCCGTTTTATCGTCCGGTGCTGCAAGCACAAGCTTCAACCCTGTGGGGGCCAGTGCGACGATGGCGGCGGTAATAGCCGCATCCATCTGGGATTTAGACACATCACCAGGCGCACCCTTCGGCCCAGTCAGCGGTGGGCTGAGCTTACCGGACACGCCCAGCCGGTCCCCCACCCAGAGGATGTCATTCTCTGTGAATTCATCCCGCCACTTCTGCAAAGCCTTCGTAGTTTCACTCGCGGCGGTTGTTGCTGACCTGCCAGCGGAGGTGGCTGAGGTGGCCGCTTTGGTTTCGGAGGTTTTCGCCGCATCCTGCGAGGATTTAGCGGACTTTGCGGAACTCCGCGCTTCCTTCTCCAAGTCGGAAACGGCGCGCTCCATCTCACCGGCCTGCTGAGAGTAGAGTTTCGCCTCGTTCGCCGACGACCTAGCCTGAGACTCTGACGCTTTTGCCGATGATGCCGACGACGACGCCGACGATGCTGACGACGACGCCCAACTAGCCGAGGACGCGGAGTTCGTCTCCGACGTCTTAGCCTTCGCCGCCGACTCAGCAGCAGTATTCACATTCCGCTGAATTTCACGCAGGATGCGGTCGAGCTCGCGGACACTATTCTCATCCAGCAGGTCAGCGTTTTTCACCGCATCCGCCAGTGTCTGCGAGGACCCGGTGCCGATAAACATTTTCACGCTGTCCACCGGGTTGCCGGCGGACACCATGACCAGGATGGCCGGGCCGGGTGCTACCTGAAACTGCACATTCCCGCCCACTACTTTGTACCTGTCAGGGTTGCGGGTGATAAGGCCACCGGAGTGGCCGCGCACCTCCGGGGCGCGCACCCATACTTCATCAATGGTGTCTGGTCGTTGCGTGACGTGCTGCAAAACACCAGTCACAGTAGGCATAAAACCTTCTCCTTCACTTCTTCTAGTGCGCAGTAAAAGTGCCTTTTACTGTCGCCGACTTGACCTTGCGACTATCAGCCAATAGAGCATTCGAGAAGACCTGCACCTCAATAGCAATATTGCTCGGCATATTCGCCCTAGTGCCGCTAACCGACTGACTACGAACACCATCACCAAAGACGGTCATCGGCCCCAGCTCCGTGGAGTACTCAGACCCGAGCATCCTGCCACCCGCCCATATACGGACACCGTAGCCAGACCCACGGTCTGCTGCCGCCCACGTCACGGTCGCATCAATGACAAGGTTTCCACCGGACTTATGCGTGGAGAACGAGTAGATAGTTGACCAGCTACCGCGAGGGACAGAAACATTAGAGAGACTACGGTCAATGACCTCGACAGAGCCTTTCGCACGTGTCCACCGGATATGCGCATAGTCAGTGCTCGGGTTAAAAGTAAAACGGCCGATATCGTCGCTTAACTTCTCCCCTTCTCGCGTCAGAAAATTCGAGCTGCCCTTCGTGTACCACGTGGTGTGCACCATCGTGCGACCAGCAACATAGGGCAGGTGCACGGTCCAGGAGCCGTCGGAATTGTTTGTTACCCGCGCATCGTCACGGTTTGCTCCGGCCTTGGTTGCCATGAGTTCGTCCACAGCCAAAGACTGCGCATTGACCATTTCCTGCTGGAGAGCGGCCAACCTTTCCATGTACCGGTTCTGCGCGTTGTTGATCTGGTTGTTGACGTAGTTGTAGTACTCCTGCGCCTCACGGAACCGCTGATTCGCCTCGTTAATCCCCTCCTGCGTTTTCTTGAAACGCTCGTTCGCCAGGTTGATGTCAGCCTGGGCCTTCTGCCACTCATTAATCTTGATGAATTGGACGTTGTTCAGGCTGTTGACCTGGGACTGCATCCGCTTAAACAGGTCATTCGAGTTGTTAATCTTCGTCTGCTCAGTCTTCCACTCCGAGTCCTTCAGCCACTTAATGTTGTTGAACTCGTTATATTTGCCTTGCGCGGACAGGGCCAGGGCGATGGCTTTGTTGACATCGTCTTGGTTCTTCGTGACCCAGTCCCCGGCCTTATTGGCGGTATCGCTGACCCCGTTGATGCGCTGCCAGACTAGGCGGGCTGCGGTGTCCAAATCCTGGTTTTCGCCCTGCAGGGCACGGGTCAAGGCCTGCAGTTTCTTGTTCGATGCTTCCGCATCGTCAATGGACTTCTGGATGTTTTCGGAGAGGCTATCGTATTCGCGTTGGTAGTCCTCCTTCTGCTGCTCAAGCTGCGCAACAATCGCATCCCTCGCAGCCACCAGCTCCCTATCCCACCGGCCCGTCGCCGCATTCAGGCTTGCGTTCCACTGGCCTGTGGCCGCATTCAGATTCGAGTTCCACGTCTGTGTCGTGCTGCTCAAATCACGGGAAAAATCCGACCTGGCTGACGAGACTGATGATTCAATCTTTTCGTCCAGGCCGAAGAGGTCCCTGCGGTCGTCGACCAAAGCGCGGCGCACCGCCTCATTCTCCGCCAACCGCGCATCCGCATCAGACACCAACTGCCCACCCACATGCACCACATCGTCATCAATGCGGGTAATCGGCAGGGTGACCACGGTGCCCCAGATTTCCACGCGGGCCTTATCCCCCACCTGAAAGTCCTTGAACGGTACCCACGGCCCGAGGCCTGCTTTGGAGATGTCGGTCTCGAGGAAGAAATCACCGCTGGTACGCTTCGCCGCAGCGTCCAAGACTTCTTCCACGTTGGTGGCCGGCGCCTGCTCACCACCAGCAGTGGTGATGGCCACATCCGAGCGGATAAACCGCCTGGCCATACCACCCACACGCGGCCCACCCAACGAAGCAACATACCCGAGCTTATTGCCAGGTGCTGCCAGCGTGTACAGGTCCTCCAGAGTGATACCCTCTGGCAGGGTCAGGTCGTAGGTTCCGAAAGCTGTGGAGGCCAAAGACCGCATGACAGTGACCTGGGCGCTGTCAGCCACGAAGTATGGGGTGGGCATGCTAGTTGACCTCCTTGACGGTCATCACAATCATTGCGTGGGAGAAGGTTTGTAGAATCTCGCGCCGCTGGGATGTGCCCTGCGAGGGGCTAATATCCACCTGCGCTGGGCTCATGCGCGAGTTCGCGAGGCTCCATGAGCGCACTGGTTTATCCCCCGGCCACCACAAATACGCACCCAAAATCAAGCCAGAATTCTCCGCCTGCCCCGCCACCGTCTCCCACAAGAAACCGTCCTTGGCCTCCAGGTCGATCGTTGGGGATAGGTCGGTGCGGGGCACTTCGACGATGTGGTAGGGGTCATCAATCCAGCGTTTCCCGTTAGGGTCGGCCTGGGTCATCATTGTCGCGTCGAGTGATTCTTGCGCCAGGCGGCGGATGACGAAGCCGGCGGGGCCGTGTTTCCAGGTGAATGTGGTGCGGGTGGCGAGCTCAATCCTCGCCATGAGACGCGGGGTCTTGTACATGAGACCCGACTCGTCACCCTCATTCGGATACGGTGCTGCTGCCCACCATGCGGCGGGCCACGACGCCGCAGGAATCGTATTCCACACGTCCATGATGTTGAGAGCATGCACGGTAATTTCGGCAGGCACACCATCATTGTCGGTGTCGCTGGCCTCGACGTGAGTAATCATTCCACCGCGGCGCACCACACCATCCTCACCAGGGAAAGCGACCAGCAGCATGTAGTCACCTTGTGCCGTGGGGAGCTTGCCCGACGGGTCGAAATCCCGCAGCGCTGACATCACCAAAAGGTCAGTTAGCCGGTTAATCTCGCCATCCGTGCCGCGGGCTGAGAAGGTTACCTCGAGGTCGGTGGATTCCATCCACTGGTCGGGGGTGTCCTTATCAATCGGCTCCGGCAGGGTAAAAAGTGGATTACCGTCGCCGTCTCCGATGCCGTACCAGACCTCGCGCTTGCTGACGACGTAGTCGACGTGCTTGCGCCAGGACTCCCAATCAATGTCGGCCATTTTGTCCTCCCTTCTATCCCCATGGGTCGGCTACCAACTGGCACCACTCAAGCTCTATCCGAGACCCCGGCAGTTCCCAGGTGGCGGTCTCCCCCGGCTCCACACCCTCCGGGGGAATCCCATCCTCACGCAGCACCATCGGATCCGTGTCGATTACATCGGGCATTTTGGTGCCCGCATGGAAGCGTGCCCCGGAGGGGCTGACGATGTAGCCGTAAGTGCCATTTCTCCTGATTTTGGGGTATATAACCCCATCACCCGTATTCGTCACTGTGACAGTACCGGACTGCACAAACGCCGCCGACCTCGCCAAACCACGAGCATTAAAAACCGGAACCTCCAACCGCATCGACAACCGACGCGCAGGCTCCACATCAACACCCGGCAACACACCACCCAGTACCGCATCCACAAAGAACGTGCCCCGCGCACCATCAATCCGAAACACACACGGGGCTGGGTCCTTCGCAGCCACAGTCTTCAACCACGCCCTACGAAACGACCAATACAACCGCTCCATCTCCTCATGCGACTCAGCCACAAGAAGAAACTCAATCGTGGTGTCCACCGGCTTAAACCGGCGCTTGCCGGGTACCACCCCAGAGCGCGCAGGCACCGCAAGGTCAGACCTCTCAGCCTCACCAGTCAACGACACCAGCGCACCCTCCGGGGCCAACACCCGAGATGTACGCTCCGACCCGGTCAGCAGATACTCCTCACCAGTACCCGTCACCAAAGTAACCTCCATTAGCGAAGCTCCTTCCTACGAGCACTAGCCAACAACGTCGACGAAATACGAGTCTTAACCCCCGCACCCGTCGACGACCGCACCTCCGACAACATCCGGTCAACCTGGTCAGCGGTGTACACCTCATCACCACGCATCACCACAGTCGTCTCACGACGCACCTGGTCATGCGCGCTTGCGTAGCGCGGGTCCATCTTCCACCGCACACCCAAAGACTCCGCCGAGGCCTGATTAGCACGCGCCAAAGCCAAATACTCACCACGCACCTTCTCATTACCCTCAGCAAAAGCCGCCGACGAAGCCTCCAGACCACGGATCGCATAATCCAGGCCCTTAATCTGCTCCTTCAACGGCTGCGTCTTCTCAAAATGGTTCACCTCAGCGCGGAAGTCCTCAGCCGTGCGGTCAATATCGCGCTTCTTGTCACGAATATCCCATATCGGCTTCATAGCCTCCTGCGTACGAAGAGCGGTCTCCGCAGCCACCAAATCCGGCATCTGCGAACGCAGCACAGACATTGCGTCCCCGCCGCGGAATGCGGCCTTGGACATCAAATCCAGTGTGCGGTCAATCTGACCCTTGCCCACACTGACACCGGTTTCACGCATCACCGCATCCAGCGCGGCCTGCAGTGATTCCTGGCGGGCCAGCTGGCCACGGTACTCATTAGCGTGCGAGCCTTGCGCCCCCAGCTTGTAGCCCCAACGGCCGAAAACGTTGTTGTCGAGGTTCTTTTTGTTTTCGGCCATCTCGGCCATGATTTTCGCGACCTGCGCCTGACCAGTAGCGCCCTCCAAATCCATGCCGGAAATGCGGGCGGCCATCTTAATCACACGCTCCTGCGCGGTAATCAAATCGGCCTGGGTGCGGGCATTCTGGCGCACGCGCTCCGCCAGCTCGTACTCGGCCTCAAGCTGGGTCAGCTTCGCACTGAGTTCCTTCTGGAAAGCCTCAGCACGCGCCTTCTCATAGGTGAACAGGGCGGACAGGGCGGCATCCGACCACTGGGCCAGAACACCGCGCCCCACCTGCGCCTGGAACGCATTATAAGAATCCCAGTCCTCATGGAGGCCCATCATCTTGAGTTGGGCGATTTTCGCGCCCTTCTCAATCTCACCGTCGAGCTTCATGCGGGCCTGAGCAATCGCCAGCATGCCCTCAGCCTCAGCCACCATCCGGTCACGGTTAGCAACCTTCAGATTAAACGTGGCGACGCGCTGTTCGTTCAGGCCGCGCACCAACTGCTGCTGCAGCGCAGCCACATTAGCCTGCAGCTCAAGGTTGAGCGCAGCATAGTCAGCGACGACCTGCAGACCCTCGGCCAGGGTTTTCAGCGCGGTGATACGCGCATCCTGAATCCGATGAATCAGATCCACAATCGCACCGACGATGGACTTGATGATGTTGATGCCGACCTTCAGCATGTCCATGGCCATGCCCAGGGTGATACCCGTCGGCCCGGCCAGGCCGGCGATGCTGGCCAGCTTGCCAACCACCATCCCAAGGCCGGTATTAACCGCGCTTGCTGGGGCGCCCATCCCGACAAGCTTGGAGGCCAGGGCCTCAGCCTGCGGAATAAGACCCTCTATCTGCTGCTGCGAGATGAGGACAACGTTGTCGAGGTCTTCGGCCTGCTTCCGGCGAGCCGTCGCCAACTCGCCCTCGGCCTTCATCACGGCCTCGTTTGCCTTCTCAATGTCCTCAACCCGCTTGGCCTCATCCTCCTCCTGCTTAATGCCCAAGTCCTCGCGGACACGGGCCAGCTTCTCCTCAGCCTTGGCAATCTTGTCGTTTGCCTTCTCCGAGGATGAGGTGGACTTCTCGCGGGCACGCGCCAGCTTCTCCTCAGCCTTGGCAATCTTGTCGGCATCCCCGCTCTCGCGGGCCTTCGCCAACGCCTTTTCCGCATCAGCTACCCGGCGGGCAGCCGAGGCGGAGCTGCTGGTGGACTTGCCGGCCTCGGCTTGCGCATCCGCCAGGGCCTTCTCCGCGTCGGCAAGCTTGCGCTTGTCCTTGACGGAGAGCTCTACCTCACCGGTCTCCAGCTCACGCAGCTTCTTCTTCGCATCAGCCAGGGCCTGTTCCTTTTCGGCCAGCGCCTCCGTATGTCCGACGGCACGAGCGCGGGAATCCCACAGCTCCTTTTCGCCGTCGAGGATGACACGAATCTGCTCCGAGCCGGGAAGGTCGAGGCCCAGGTCGAGGACACGACGCACACCTTGGCGAGCATTAATACCCTCGAAGGTGTTGTAGTCCCCGGCCTTCGCCAGCCACGCCTGCGCGTTGTCAGCAAACTTGGCGAAAGCCTCAGTCTGCTGCTGCAGGGCGGGTACGAGGCGCCCGAGCTCGCGGGCAACATCACCCATGGATGCGCCGGAGCGGATCATCTGGGCAATCAGTTTCCACTGGTCGTGGTTGAGCACCGGCTCAGGCTTGCCAGACAGGTTCATGGCAGCCTTGCCGTGCTCCAGCCAGCCGCCCTGGTCGTACAGCTTCATCAGGTCGACGATGCCACCCATGGCGTAGCCACCACGGGTTGGCCACACATTAGACGGGCCACCATACCGGGTCTTCGTCCACAAAAGAGCCGCGGTCATGTTAGTGACCGGGTCCAAATGGTTATCCGGCAGGCCCTCGAATGCCTCCGGGTACATGTTGCGCATACCCCGATAGGTCGGTTCGATGACCTGCAGCAGACCACCCGACGGGGTGCCCTTTGCAGCGTTAGAGTCCCAGTTGTTGACCGCACTCGGGTCACCATTGGACTCAATAGCAATCTGCTCCAGCATGGCCGGAAGCACCGAGTTATCGTAGCCAGCACGACGGAGCGCTTCCGTAGCGGCAGGAGCCCACTCCTGAACGTTGCGGGCACCACCCCCACCAGTGAAGGCGGACGCCAGAGACCCCGCCTTTTCCTTAATGAAGTTCCAGGCAGACTCCGCCATCGTCTTCAAATAAGCGGCAGGCAACTTGCCCCACTCACCGAATTTATCGGCGCCGGGGAAATCACCAATCTTTCCGATAGCCGCATCCCACAGGGATTTGACCATCGAAACAGGGTTATATGAGGTGCCGCTAGGCACATCGTCCAGGACGATGTCATCACCGTCGAAACGCAGCGGGGAGTTAGTACCCCAGTGCACGTGGTTACCGTGCTGAGAGTTAGTACCCGGCCCGTAGTCCCACGGACGACCGTCCAGCAAGTTCTGCCACCCGTCGAGCGGGTGGTGAATCAGCTGCGTGGTGTTCGGGAAATTCTTGTGAATCGCCCGAGCTAGCGCCTTCGACGCCGGGGTCGGCATCTGCGTCGCGTACTGACCATCGCCGGCCTGCCAGTCAGTAGCGGCCTGGCGGGCGAAGTCATGCATCGAGCCAGGCTCACTACGTGACGCCGAGGTCAGTGTAAACATCCCCGGGAAGAACTTCGATACGAACTTCGCGTGCGACTGCTGGATAGCAGACAGCGCGCCCGCAATGTTGGTGAAACCGCCGTTGGCAAAGTTGCCGAGGTCGATGATTCCACCATTGGCGAAGTGGGAATGCTTCAGTCGCTCGCGCACCGCGGACACGCCACCCTTGCGGGCGGCAGCATTAACGTTGTCCAGCCAGTCCTTGCCCAGGGCGCGGGTGGCCTCCGGGCGCAAAATACCCTCACCACCTGACAGACCGATACGCATACCGGTGCGCGGCTCGATGAAGGTGTACGGGTCGCGCCCCGGGGTGTAGCCGGGGAGGATACCGCCGGTGGCGAACTTAATCTCCTTCAGCTTGTCCAGGCCGACGAGGCCCGCGACCGCGTTCCACGCCTTACGGATACCGTTGTTGTAAACCACGTCCACCACGAACTGGACAGGGACGCGGGTCTTTTCTTTAATTCCGTCCCAGATTTTGCCGATGTTATCGACCGTGGTGCGGAACCAGCCCTGCATGGTCTCCAGCACGCCCTTAAACGGCTGGAACACGTACTGGTCCACGAACTCCCAACCGGCCTTCAGCAGATTCTGGAAGCCCTGCCAGATAGCCAGCATGTCGTCCACACGGGCGCGGAACCAGTCAGCGACGAACTGCAGACCGGTGCGCAGCGGGGCGAACACCCAGCTGTCGATGAACTGCCAGCCGGCCTGCAGCAGACCCTGGAACCAATTCCACACGGCGACCATGTCGTCCACGCGGGCCTTAAACCACGCGGCGAGGTTGGACAGGCTGTCCATGAATGGGGCGAAGATGTTATCGCGCAGCCAGGACCACACCGCGCCCATGGCATCAGCCATGACCTGCCAAGCACTCTTAATGAACCCGAAAACACCCTGCAGGATAGGCCACAGGGTGTTTTGTGCGAAGCCCACCAAGGCCTCCCACACAGGCTTAATAATGGTCTCCCACCCAGCCTTAATACCGGCAGACAGCACATTCCAGCCCACCAGCAGCGGCGCCAGAATCAGCGTGCCAATCACACCAATAGTGACCTTCGCCACCTGCAAAATGGCATCAAAGACAGGCTTGATGTAGTTCTCCCAGCCCGTCGCCAAGGCGTCGGTGAAGACCGCCCACTTCTCCTTGACCCAGTCCACGCCTGCCTGGAATTTCCCCACGAACCAGTCCCAGCCAGCGCCGAGCGCTTCGGTGAACTTTTGCCACAGCTCCCGGCCGGTCTCGGTCTTCGTGAAGAACCACGTCAGTCCGGCGACAAGCGCAGCAATGGCCACAACCACTAAGCCGATCGGGTTTGCGCTCATCACCGCGTTAAGCACAGTTTGCGCCGCAGCAGCACCCTTAGTGACCGCTGTCCACAACTTCGTTGCCTTCACACCGGCCACAAGCCACTTGACGAAACCGCCAGCGGCCATAATCTTCTGGTACTGCACCCACAGCTTGTAGGAGCCGACCAGCACACCGACAGACACCGCGAGGGAGCTGACCCAGTCCTTGTTCTTCAACAGCCACTCCGCAGAGGACTTAAGCCACTCCACAACGGTTTTCAGCACATCCCGAGTGGCCTCAAGCGCGGGCTTGATTTGCTCCATGACGTTCTTGGCGGCATCAACACCATCATGGATGGCGGGCACCATGTAGGTCTTGAAAAGGTCAATGCCGGCATACGTCCAGTCGGTCATCTGCTTGGCCGCGTCACCAATGAGCGGGTTAATCTCCGCGAACACAGCCTTAGCGGCGTTGTTGAAAGCCGCCTTCATATTGGTCAGACGGCCAGACGTGGTCTCCGCCATCTCACCCATCACACCGGACATGGAGGCCACCTCACCGGCGATACCGGATGAGCCCTCCAGGATGCCCTTCGTGAGGATGTCGATACCCTCAGACGCCTCAACGGCGCCCTTGGAGATCATTTTCTGCATCTCCTCAGTCGTCACACCGTATTCGTTGGCCATGATGGCCAGGCCCTGCACACCACCCTCAGCCAGGGAGTTGATGGTGTCCATCGAAATCTTGCCCGAGGCTGCAGCCTTACCAAACGCCGACGCCATGGAGTTCAGCGCGTCCTCGCCCTTACCGGATGCGGACGCTGCTTCACCAAGACCAGTAACAATGTCGGACACCTTGCCGGCATCCACACCGAAAGCGATGAGGTTTTTACCTGCGTCAGCCCACGCATCAAAGGAGTACGGGGTGCCCTGGTTGGATTCCTGCAGCTGCCCCATGACCTTGGTGGCTTCCTCAGCTGAGCCCATCAAAATACCCAGCGACGCGGTGGTGTCCTCAATCGAGGTCACCTTGTCAAAACCCGCCTGCAAAGTGCCGGCCATGCTGTTAATACCAGCAAGACCGACCGCCAGGCCGCCGAGCTTGCCCAGGGGCTTCAGGATGCCGGCAAAGCGGGACCCCCACCCCTCAGCCTTATTGGATGAATCATCCATAGCGGCATCCAGCTGGGAGAACTCGCCTCCCATCTTGGACAGCTCACTACGGGTGACCCCTAGCTGGTCTGCCAGCTGGTCCTGCGCCTGGTCGTAGCGCGACAGGGTACTCTGCAGGTCTTCGAGCTGGTTCTTGTGCTTCTCCTCAGCCACGCGAACATCAATTTCGGCCTGCTCGAGTTTCTCGGTCTCACCGATGACGCGGGCTTTAGCTTCCTTGACCTTCGCCAGCTCAGCAGTGCCCTTGCCGCCCTTTTCCAGGGCCTTCTGGTACTTCTCTTCGGCATCCTGCAGGCGCAGGGTGACGGCCTCCAGCTTCTCCTGCTGCGCAGCACGCTTGCCGACGGAGGTCTCATAGGCACGGTCGAGCTCGTTGAGTTTCGTGGAGGATGCCTTGACCTGGCGCTCAAGGTTGTCGACTGCGCTTCCGAGGCCCTTGCTGATGGCTTCGCCGGCGCGCTTGCCTGACTCCTGTGCGGGCTTCTCCAAACGCTTCGAAAATTCTTTCGACATGCCTTTGAAGGTGGGGACGACAGGAACGGCGACGAAACCAGCAGACATTTAAGCCTCCTCAAAACTAAAACCACCACCCGATTTATTGGGCGGCGGCAATCTCTTCCAACATGCGCAACGACGCATCCGTCGACGACTCAAACGACCCACCAGAACCATCCGTCAGCACCGTCTTACGGTCGCGGCTCATACGTTCACGCTTCTCAGCCGCAATACGCGCATCCTCCAGCTCCTGGGCCAGCTTCTTCGGAGACTTAAGGAAACTATGCTCATCCCCCGACTCGCTAAAGCTCGCATGAAACATCGCCACTGCGAGGGCGGCTTTATCCGCTGGTTTAATGTCCCAGCGTTTCGCCCCCACCAGTGTTTCCGGCCGCTCCAGAAAATCCTCATAGAGGGCCACCACGCGCCGCGTCGACAGGCCCCCTTCGGGGTCGAGCCAGTCCCGCACATCAATACCAATACGCAGCAAATCAACCTCAAGAAGGTCGATATTCTCTACCGCGAGCGCAGCCAAAGCCACCTTGTATATCGACAGGCCGGTCGCCTCAAAGTAGGCGTCCAACTGCTCATACAGTCCGCCCTGCGCGTAGGCGGCGGTCATCGCCCGAATCTGCGAAGACTCATCAAACAGCCGCCAGATGAGACGCGGGTTTTCCGGTAGTTGGGTCACGAATTCGTGCCCGAGGTCCATGGGGTCGCGGCGCGCACGGTAGCGTGCCCCGGCGTGTATAAACTCGACCCAGGTGCCCGGCTCATCCTCGAGAATCAGCCGGGCAGACATTACTCACCAGCCAGCTCAGTTCCACGCTGCACAACCGGGGCAATTACCTCATGCAGGTCCTTGCGCGTCGCGCCGGTCAGGTCAAGAAGCTTGCGGGTCAGCGGAGTGACCTGCGCAAGAATCATGCCCTCAAGGTTGCCCTCGAACATGAGCGAGGACATAGAGGCGGGCAGCTGGTCCTTGTCGACGATGACCTCAATCTTGAGGGCTACGCCGTTAGTCAGCGTCACCTCTTCGGTGTAGATGCCGTCCACGATGGCGGGCTTGTCCGCGCTGGTGTCGGCGTCGAGGACTTCTACGTCCTCGGCCTTCGTGGTGGTCTTGCGGGTGGTGGTTTTGTTGTTGGCGGTTGCCATGGCGATTCCTCCTTATGGAATTGAAAAAGAAAAAAGGGGTGGCGGTTCCTAGACTTCGATAAAGCCTGGGTGGGCTGTGTGCGGAACCGCCAAGAAAACACACAGCCCGTGATTAGCGACTACTGGTCGGAAGCGCCAGCAACACCGCCGGAGGTACGAACACCATCATTGGAGTTCTCCGCGGTCTCGCCGGTCTTCGGGTCCTCATACTCATGCAGGGTCACATCACCGGCCTCATCCTCCTTGACGACCATCGCGGTCAAGCCATTAGCGGAGGCCTGCGGGTGGAACGCAGTACCGGCCTTGATCTGGGCCTCAACGTCCGAGATGTCCTTGAAAATCTTCTCCTCGACGCGGGTCACGGAACCGTCCTTTCCGACGATGTAAAAACGCTCCTCGTAGTAGCGCTCATCGTCACCATTGTTGAAAGTGATCTGAACTGGTCGGGCCTGCGGGTCCTTCGCGACCACGCGCTCATTGATGACCAGGTCAGCCTTCTCGCGAGATGCCCAGATATGAACCAGTCCGGAGGTGAACTTGTGGACAAAGGCGACGTATCCCTTGGCAACCTCGTCGGAGTGCTTGCCGTAGGTAGTGCCCTCCTGCACCACCGCACCTGGGTTTTCGATGTAGCGCATCACCGGGGAGCCAGCGATACCGTCGACCGCGCCGGTGATAGCGCCAGCGGTGTAAGAAGTAGACGACTGGCCACCGGTGAGGTTAGTGGTATTGGAGGAAACCTCGCGGGTGTGGCCATGCTGAGATTCAGTCGGCTCCAGGCCGAGGGACTCCCACTCGCCGACAAAAGCGCCGGTCTTCTTGTCAATGATTGCGGTATCAGAGAAGTTGACCAGGACCTCGCGGTCCTCAAGGACGCGCAGGTCAAGGCCAACACTACGAAGCTTGGACATTGTTTATCCCCTTTCAAAAGGACATAGAAAAAGCCACCCCGCGGGGTGGCTAAAAAGGAAAAGTTGGTTAGTTGGTGGGTTTACGTCGACGGCTGGAAGAAGAGCTTGGCGATACCGACCGACAAGCTCATCGTCGACACGAACCCCGTGGGCTGGTAGGAAGGCCCCGACCCGAAGAACGTGGAAGCGGACCGGGAAACACCCAGCCCAACCCCCGTAATCCCCTGGGTCAAGGCGGTGTAAAGATTCCTGCCGAGACGGCGCACCTGGTCATGGTCAGGGCCGTACACGCTGACCTTCACCAGGTCACGCGAGTGCGCCGTTCCATCCACCTGCGCCACATCACTCGAGACGACCACGCCAACGCCGTCGTTGTGGCAGTTATAGCCATCTGGCAAGAAATGCAGGTGCACCATGTCCTGGTCCGCTTCAGGAAACAGCTTCAGAACGTGCTTGTGGACAATGTCGACAGGGTCGGGAGTGAGGCCAAACTCAGGAAGCATCCTTCACCGCCTTCGTCACGAAGCTGTCCTTCGCCTGCTTCGCCACCGCACCAGGATGACGCACCGTCACCACATGAGTAGGGCGGTTGGTACCACGGGTGGCTTCGGTAATTTTCACGACCTCGCCACGGTCATCGTGGAGGAAGGCACGGTCACGCTCGGATAGCTCATTGACCTCGGGCCAGCGAATCTCAATGAACCGCTTCACCTGCTCCGCCTTCTTACGAGACGCAGCCTTCACCTGCGGTGTAGCCGCCATCTGCTTAAACAACTGGTGGTAGTTAAGCGACACCGTCTGACACCTCCCCTCGCTCCACAATGAAGATCACCTTCGGCTGATGCCACGACACCACAGGGCGCCGACCAACGCTGTAGTCGAAAGACTGCCGCTGCTGCACCGTGTAATCCTCACCACGAATCACGACGGTGTCACCATCCTCCACGTGAGTACCGGGAGGGGCGAGCACCTGAAGCTTCGTAATGTCACCATGCGCGAAACCATCACCGCTCACCACCTGGTCACCGGCTGGGGACACCACACAGTGCTCCACTACCCTGCCCGGCGCGTACTGCGGACGACCACGATGGTCACGACCAACCAGACCACCCTTAATAGTGATGGGCTCGCCAAATTCATCTGGGCGCCATGCCATTAGCACCACCCCCGCTCGCTGAATTCAGCCCCACAACGTGGCCAACGATGACCAAAGGGAATCACCCGGCCACCGCGCCCCAGAGGGACAGCACGCACACCCAACCCCAACAGGTCGAGGATGGCATCATCAAGGCCCACACCACCCCAATGAATGCCTACTCCTTGCGAGTAGGACACGGAATCGGACTGCGGGCCCGTTGTCGACGACGCAGACGCACGCCCCACGTTGTCGCCGATGAGTACCGCCTGGGACACCATGATGCGCACCGCCTGCTTCACAGCAACAGCACGCCACGGCTCGGCCTCAATCTCAGATGTGAGGTCACGTCCTCGGCGGGCGAACTCCATGACGATGAGCTCCAGCGCCTGGGCGATAAGCCCCTCGGCGCGTTTCTTCTCATCCTCGGTTAGTGGCCGGGGGAATACCGACAGGATGTCATCAACAGTGACCTCCATGGGCATAGCACCCCCTTTCTACTGGGCGTTAACAACCTTGATGATGTAGCCCATGATTTCGTTACGCCGCGTCAAACCCGTCAGCTTGATGCCATTGGTGCGGGCATACTCTTTCCAGCGGGCTACCGGTTCGGTGCGCTTCGGCAGCGGCGGATACCCGCCTGTTGGGGTGGCCTCCGGCTCCTCCACAGGCTCCGGCTCGGGCTCCTCAACAGGCTCCGGCTCCGGCTTCTCCTCGACAACCTCGTCGGCAACGACACCACGCTCACGCAGTACCGCCGCCTCATCCTCAGTCACCTCAAGAACCGTGCCAGACGGGTGCACCACCCGTGAATCCAGCGGATAGAACGCCGCTTTCTTCAACACAATCTGCGGCATGCTTATCGCCCCGCTTAAATAGCGCCGGTGAGCTTCACCGCGGCCTTCGGAGCACGCACCGCCAAAGCGCGCCAGTGCGCATAGTCAGAGCGCCACGACATGGTGGAACCACCATGACCAGACTGGCCATGCTCCTCGTAGAACGGGGTGAAAATCGGGTCACCGGTCTGGAAGCGCGTACCCACGGTGCCGTAATCAGAGTCAGCGAACACGTAAGCCACACCGTCCGGCAGGGCCTGGTCGGCCACCAGCTTGAACTGCTCAGCCACCAGCGGCTGCTCACCAATACCAGTAAACAGCGGGTTCGCGTGCGCCATGTCACCAATGTAGAAGCTGGAGGTCTGCTTATTACGCTTCAGGGCGTTCAGCGTCTTGCGGTTCGCCCACACGTAGCCAGCGGAGTAGTTGAACAGGTTGCCGCGAGTGTCCTTCGCACCGGCAAGGAGGTCATCAGCAGCCCACAGGTCATCCACGGCCTGCGCGTCAGCGGTGTTCCACTTCTTTGCCACCGGCAGCTCCTCGATACCAGCCTCCTCAAGGGCGGCCATCGCATCAGCAGAGTTGCCGCGGCGAATCTCAGCCACGCGGCCAACGAGCTCGCGCTGAATATCCGCACCGGTACCGTAGTCGCGCTGTTCCTTGGAGATACGAAGACCGATAGCCTTCTTCGTCAGGTCAGCGTACTTACGCTCACCAGCATCCGGGTCACCAACCGGAATCTCGCCGAACTCCGGAACGGTCTGCACGGCCTCGTCCAGGCCCGGCGCCACATCAATGTTGTAGCCGATGGTGAGGTGGTCAACGTTGTGTGCGTTGAAGAGCAGGTCGTATGCCTGCGTGCCGATAAGCAGTTCGGAGGCTGCAGCCTCGAGAAGTTCGGAGGAGGTCAGGATGTCCTCGACCGGCAGCACTTCGAGGGCGTCAAAGTAAGAGTTGTTCGTAGCCATTATGGGTGCTCCTTCTAGGCCGCATCAGGGCCCGCGGTCGGCAGGCCATTAAGAATGGTCAGGGTCTTACCGTCAGCAGTGGGGCGGATTGCCACACCAATCTTGACGGTGCCGGTGGCGGATACCTTGCCGTCAGCGGCGGCGTACACCGCAGCACCGGCCTTAATCTCACCGTTGGTCTCCACCTTCACGGCGGCGGTGCCGTAGTGGACGGCGATGTTCTTCGCGCCTGGCTCCTTCGCCTCAAGGCGACCGGTTTCGGTTACAACGCCCAGGGCGCCGGCCTTACCGTCGGCGTAGGCAATCTTGCCGTCCTGGTTGAGGGCGACGACGCGGAACTTGTCGAGGTCGGTGGCGATATCGAAGCCAATCGGGCCATGCTTGAAAGTCGGATTAGACATTACGAGCCTTTCTTGTTGTTGTTGCGGATACTGTCGGCCTTCGCCAACAGCTCTTCAGCCTTCGACTTCGGCATGCCAGCACCAACGTGGCCTGCCTCCGTCATCGGGATAGTGTTCTTCGGGTTCGACCCGTACACCTCGCGGGCAAGGGCCTCGTTCTCGTGCATAACGGACAGCACCTTGTCGCGCTGCGCCGCAGCGACACGACCCTCGGCAATCCAGTTATCCACCTCGGCAATGCGGGCCTCACGGGCTTTATCGGACGCGGCCTGTGCCCCCTGCTTGGCCTGAGTCACCAGCAGGTTGTAGGTATCCCGGTCAAGGGTCACGGTGTTGGGCGACTCCGCCCCAGCCAGGGTCTCCGTGTCTTCAGTGCCAGTCGGCTGTTCATCGTCGTCGGCGAGGGCTCGCACCTTGAAGGCCACCGGCACCTCAGCGGAGTCATTCACCGTGACGGTCGCGGGGGCCGTGTCCCCCGGCTCCACACCAGCCGGAGCCTTGGCTGTGACCGCACCGGTGGACTCGTCCACGGTGATATCCCACCCATCCGGAGTATTAGATACGGCGAACGCCAGCCCCAGGGAGCCACCAGCTTCGCCGTCGGTGTTTGCAATGGTCGGCTCGACCGTTACGCGCTCAGTCGGGGCCACGGCGGTCTCCTCCGGGTAGGCCACATCAACCTGACCGGAGACCTCGACGGTCTCATTGAAAAAGCCGGACAGCTTCTCACGAAGCACATCCGGCTCGACACCCAGTTCCTGGGCGAGATTCTTGATGCTCATCGCATCTCCTTCCTGCCCATCACTGGGCGTAGTGTTTACTGGTGCCGATTCCGACCGGCAACCAATCGTCGGCGGCGGCGCCGCAGACCGGGACGAATACCGAAACTCAGCAACCATCCGGCCCGAATACGCAGCGGCCAACGCCACCGGCTGCTTCGCATCCTCAATCGCGTCCACCAGGCCAGCAGCCACAGCCTCCTCAGCCGTGTACCACGTCTCCGCGGCCATCACATCGAGCCAGTCGTCCAGTTCTCCGCCGGCCTTCTCTGCGTAGATAGCGGCAAGCTTCGCGTCCTGGCGGGATAGGTCAGCGCGCATCTTTTCAATGTCGTCAGCGTTGCCGGACAGCATCGTCCACGCCTTGTGGATCATCACCTCAGCGTTCGGGCGAATCACCACTCGACCACCCACGCCAACAGCGATGAACGACGCCGCCGATGCCGCTAGGGCCTCCACCACGACGGTGACCTCACCGGCGTAGGCGCGCAACGTATTAAGAATTGCGATGCCCTCGTACACGTCGCCACCACGGGAGTTAATACGCACCCGGACGGGTTCTCCGTCGAATTGGTTGAGCTGTTCCTGCACCTGCTTAGCGGTGTTCTCCCAACCAATATCCCCGTAAATCAGTAGGTCATTCATTGGGCACCTCCTCACTGTTTTCCCCACCTGAAGATGGGGGCTTCTCATTATCTGGGGTTAGCGACACCCCGAGTTTCTCCTCAGCGTCGCTGAGAGTCTTCTTGTCTTTCAGTGCTTCAAACAGCGACCGGGCCTTCGGAATACGGAACGACGAGCGCACCCACTGCTCCAGGTTCGGCTCCTTCGTCAGCACACCCTGGGCAGCCAGCTGCGAAATATCACCCGGCGTCAGGTCCTTCTGAACCTGAATCCTGGTAGATGTAATGAACGGCGTTGGCCCCTCATATTCGGGGAACGCCACCCGCACCAGGTCCTCCACAATGTGCTGCGAAGCAGTATCAGCAATCCACTCCGCCATCGACTGCAAGCCTTGAATGAACTCGCCAAGCTGCACGGAGGCCAGCGCGTACGAGCCGCCCCCGCCTGTCAGGTTCAAGTGTGTGGCATTGCAGGCGATAGCGATCTGGTTGGCGTGGTACTCCATCGACGCCGGAATGTCCGGCAGCTGGCCGGTGACACCTTCCACCGGCATCTCAGCGCCAGGGGGTAGTGAGTAGCCGGTGATTGAGCCGGCCGCGTATTCCTCGGCAAGCTGCTGCCCTGCCTCCATCTCCGCTTTAACTTCACTACGGTCAGTTAGCTGAGAAGCCTTATATTTGGCCACACCCAAGCCGTTGCGCTGCAGCACCAGCGAGTTCAACTTCTGCAGCTTCTGCAACTCCAGCCAATTGTCGCGAGCCGGGGCGAACACGCTCGCACCCTCCCACGTGCCATCACGCCGACCATGCCGGTAAGCCACAAGACGACTAACCGGGATAAAGACCTCCTCGTGGCCGTTAATCCCCCGCTGGCGGATACCAACGAGGCCACCATCGTCAGCAACCTCGATGCTTCGAATCGACAGGTTGGGGCGCGGGGCGAGCTTGCGCAGATGATTACGACCATCCACCCCGACCTCGTACACCTGCTCAAAGAACGCCACGCCAGTGAAAATCGCCTCCAAGGCAACCTTCAAGTGCTCATCCCAAGACACACGTCCCGTGCGGCGCGGCTGCTGTCCCTCCTCCCCCTCGACCGGTAGCCGAAGGTCATGCGAGACCAGGTCGACGATTTCCTGCGGGGCGCCGTTCGGTGCGACCGACCACGTGGCCTGCTCAATCGGCTTACGGATCGCGTTCTCAACCTGCGCAATCTTCGCCGTCAACCGCATCTGCACAAGCTCACGCTGAAATGCCTCCCACGTCATCCCCTCGGGGCGCGCCACACGCTTACTAAAGCGCGGCACCGCGGCATGGCCAACTTCGCGAACAATCTGCACATTGTCAGGCAACTAGAACACCTCCCTGCTTACGCTTCGACCACATCGGCAACACACCATGCGGGTTCATTTTCTTCTCCTCAACCGGCCGGCCAGCCCCTTCACGGGACTCCACCAACCACCGCTGCAGCCCCCACAGCGCGAACGTGGCAGCCACCAGCTCCGACACATCACCCGAGTAGCGGTCAATCGCCGGATACTTACCGCCCTCCTGGCGGCCGCGGGCAACTTCCAACTGCTCCATCCACAACTCGGACGAGTCCAGCGAAATCGCCCCATCCATCACGGCCTGCTTGAACTCGCGGTAAGCCAACGACACCGACGCGCCATTCATCAACACCGGGTCAATCCCCACAGTCTGCAGCGCAGGCACAAGCACGCCCGCCGTAGCATCCTTGTCTAGGAGCACCGCCGCCGGACGGTACCGGTCCACAAACTCGGCCACGACCTTTACCGTGTCATCGACTGAGAACACGGCCTCCGAGGCCGGCCGCGGCTGCAGATGAATACCACCAGCAGCCTCACCAGCAGACACCAACGCCACCCGGTCAGCGGTGGGCGATACCTCGAGCGCCAGGACGCAGTCAGCGACCGAAACAGGCTCCGGTGTGATGAGTGCTTGCATCGCCTCGCGCGGAACAATCAGCTCTTCATCACCAGACGACCCGAACTCGTACCACCGCCCCCAGCCAAGCATCTCAACATCAAAGCCGTTGTCCGTCAGCTTGGAACGCATCGACCGCATCTTTTTCGCATCCACCAGCTTCGGAAACCCATACGATGGGTTCGCCAGCATCCAGGTCCGCGGGTCATCACGGTCCGCATCCGGCGGCGCGCAGAACTCGGAGAACAGCATGCCCTCAGCCGCACCACTCAACGCCCGGTAGCGAATACGCGACAACTCCGCGCCCTTGGGGTGCTTATCGCGATTCACCGCCGACGAAGCATAAAACGTTTGCGGGTCAGCCGCAGCCAACTGGGTTGGGGCGACCGCATCCAACTCGCCGGACTCAAGGTTGTACGCCTCATCCAGCAACAGCAAGTCAATCTCATCGAAACCACGGCCCATGTCGTTCGACCGTGTCGTGAACTGAATCTTGCCGCCCTCAGCGGTCTCCATCTCAGCCTCACCAGCCGACGCGGTGTTACGAACGATGCGGCGCTCCGCCCACTTGCGCGACTTAATACGCCGCCACAGGCGATTACGGATCGACTTCGCGGTACGCCACTGGTGCGCCGAGAAAACAATCTGATGATTGAGCACAAACATGCGGTACAGCATGATGACCTCAAGCACCAGCGACTTGCCGTTCTGCCGCGGGCACAACAACACCACGTCGGTGTGTAGCCACCGGCCATGCTCATCGACAGCCAACGACCACAGCACCTGCTCACGCTGCCACGGCATCAGAATAATGCCGAAGCGGCGCGCCAGCTCGATAGCTTTCCTGCCGTGCGTGAAGTCCCCGCCCTCGCACCTCACTAATACCTGCGGTGATTGGCGCCCTTCGAGCTCCGGGAACTCCATCTCAAGCTCGGAGCGGTAATCAGCGTTGAAATCAGAGTCCGGCGAATCCGTCCTCTTCATCACTAGAGACCTGGTCACCTTGCCTCCTCTGAATCTCCGCCAGCAATTGGCGAAAAACCGTCGCTAGTTGGCGCTGCTCCGACACCGCGGTGTCCATCTTCAGGACAATCTCGCCCTCACCATGAAAAATGCGGCACCATGTGTCCTCGTCGCCGCTGGTAATCCGGTTTAACCGGTCCAGGCGGTCCTTCGTGCGGGCTGCCTCGACAATCAACGCCTGTGTTGAGGCGTCATTGTTGGGATTTGTCAGGTGTTGGTAGAGCGCCTGGCCGCCGGGGCTGAATTCCTCAATTGGTCTATGTTCCATCGTCGCCTCCTAGCTGGTCAAACACACAACTTTTCGAATGCCTGAAGAAAAGCTCGCGAGCAAGGGCCGGAAGGGGGGAGTCGTGGGCAAACCCCGGAATAATTGGTGCACCCCACTAATTATTAGAACGACCATTCGATAACATACCGTTCTCGCAGGTCACATGCCTTTTCGGGCTTTTTCGGGCTTTTTGGTCTAGATTCCGACTCATCCACGCCATACCAACCAGGCCCATGCTCAACCCAGCGATTCGCAATCGACCGATTGCACCGTCGATGGATCAGCCTGTAAGCAGGGCTCGTTTTATCTCCATGCTTGTGGTCGGCTTCCAGCGGCGCCTGGTCAAAGTTCAGGGCTGCTTCTCGGTACATTGGCTTGCCACAGTAGGTGCACTTGGTGCCATCAACGAGGTTGTAGAGCATGCGGGCGCGATTGACTTTGTGTGCGTTGTCGTATCCCCGCTCGGCGGTTGTACCCTTCGATGGCATGCTCCACCTCCTCCGATTGGTGTCTTACTCCGGTCGTGAGCCGGTGGCCTCGCCTCAGGGTGGGATAGCGGCACCCTTGTGTGGACGGAAGTGAGGCAGGCGGTAAGACTAGAAGCCCCTGGCGGGTTGACTCACAAATCACCATTAGGAAACACAGGAAGTGCCAGGGGGCTTAAAACGACGAAAACCCCAGCGCTTGCCGGGGTTCTTACGTCAGCGCAAGCCTATCATTCTAATCCCGGCCCATGTCAAGGTTTGAACCGTATTTCTCTACAAGATGCCACTTCACCCTCGCACTTCGCAGCAGTGCGGCAGCCTGGTCAGCTGGGTTGACCCACCGGTTAATCATCCGCGCCTGGTCGTCGAGCTCTTGCAGCAGGTCGGCCGCCCAGTCCAGCTCGGACAATGGTTGGGCGTGCCAGGCGATGAGCCCGCACAGGCGTGGGGCGGTGAAGTCGGCTTCGGTGATGCGTACATGGATGCCGTCGGCGCCAAAAGCATTGAGGCATAGCTCACGGAGGTTTTGTTCCATCGTCACGTAGCGGTACATCCACAGCCAGTTGCCTGGTGACTTTGGGCCAGCGCCTTTGATACTGTTCCTGGTCTTGACCTCTGGTGGGGTTGGTGCGGTGTCTTTGAGTCGGTGCATCTCCACATAGAGCTCGGCGAGTTCGCGGGCGGTATCACGGAGTTGGAATTCATCTGTTTGTTTCATGCTGCCTCCTCGAGTTGGGCTTTGACTGCGGTGATGAGTGCTTGCTGTGTGGTGTCTTTGCGGGTAAGCGCCTGGTGGACGGTCTGGTCAATCGAATCGGCGGTGTCGATGTGGATGATGCTGACAGGCTCTGTTTGGCCTTGCCGATGTAGGCGGGCGTTGGCTTGCTCGTAGAGCTCCAGTGACCAGGGAGTGGTGTACCAAACCATGATGTGGCCACCGGCTTGAAGGTTGAGGCCATGGCCCGCGCTGGCGGGATGAATGAGGGCGACCGGAATCTTGCCGGCGTTCCAGTCTTCGAAGTCCTGCTGAGTGTCGAGTACGCGCGCTGTGGGGATGGCGTCGAGGATGCGGTCGCGTTCGTGCTTGAACCAGTAGCACACCAGCATGGTGTTGCCGGCGGCTTGGTCGACGAGTTCGGTGAGCGCCTGAATCTTCTCGTCGTGGATGGTGATGTAGTCATCACCGGCCTCGTTATAGATGGCGCCGCCGGCGAGTTGCTGCAGCTTCAAGCTGAGGGTGGCGGCGTTGGCTGCGTCGATGGTGTCGTCGTCGAGGTCCAGGACGAGGTCACGCTTGAGGGTGTCGATGTGCTTGCGCGCCTTCGCGGGGAGTTGGACGGTGATGTGTTGGTGGGTGGCTTCGGGAAGTTGGAGGTAGTCGGTGGTGCGCATGCTGACGGTGATGTCGCCGATGTTGTCGTAGATGGCTTGGTCCGCGCCGGGCCTCAGGTTCCAGTTGTAGACGATGGTGCCGTTGCGCCGGCCAGGGGTGAAGTATTGGTCCCGGTAGTGGGTGATGTACTTGCCGAGGCGTTGGCCGTTGTCGATGAGTCGGAACGGCGCCCAGATATCCAGCAGGCTATTGGGTGCGGGCGTGCCCGTGAGGCCCACGATGCGGTGTATCTTCGGGCGAACTTTCTTGAGTGCTTTGAAGCGTTTGGCTTGCGGGTTCTTGAAGCTGGATAGTTCGTCGATGATGACCATATCGTAGGGCCAGCGGCTGCCGTGGTGCTTGACGAGCCAGGGGATGTTCTCGCGCCCGATGGTGTAGATGTCGGCTTGCCTGGTGGCGGCGGCTTCGCGCTGTTTTGCGGTTCCGATGATGGGACTGACGGTAAGTCCGGCCAGGTGGTCCCACTTCTCCAGTTCTGCGGGCCAGGTGTCGCGGGCGACGCGAATGGGCGCGATGACAAGAACCTTTTGGGTTTCGAAGCGGTTGCGGACCAGGTCGTTGACGGCGGTGAGGGTGGAGATTGTTTTGCCCATTCCCATTCCTAGGAAGATGGCGGCTTCGGGGTGGTTGATGATGAATTTGGTGGTGTGGCGTTGGTAGTCGTGGGGGGTGTATTTCATGGGTGCTGTCCTGGCTCTTTCAAATGTTGTTTGAAAGTAGGCTGCTGCTGAATTTCATGGAGGAGTTGTTGGATTTGGTTGGGGTGGTCGATGACGCGGACCATGCAGCCAAGTTGGGTGAGTCGTGCCATCTGTCTTACTTGGAGGGGGCGGGGTTTTTTGCCGGGGGCTTTGAGTTCGACGAAGCAGACCTTGCCGGGTGGGAGGATTATGAGTCGGTCGGGCATGCCGGCGTTTGCGGGGCTGGTGAGTTTTGGGGCGATTCCGCCGTGTTTGCGGACCGCGTGTACTAGCGCTTTTTCGACTTCGCGTTCGAGCATTGGTTTTCTTTCTTGGGGCGCTTCGTGGACAAAACGGTCAGCGTTTCTATTTAGGTCTTGAATTTAGAGGTAATGTGCACGTTTCTGTACATAACATCCCCTGTTTCTCTCCAGGGTCTTTTAATAGAAAGTTTGTCCACTTTGTCACAGTGAGGGTGTTTTTAATGGTTGATGCGGGTTTTACCCTGTGACAAAGTGTGTGACAAAGTTTTTGTTTGTCCACTTTGTCCCAGGGGTGGACAAAGTTAAATGTGCTTTGTCCACAGGGTTTGTCACCTATCCAACTTGTAGAACATTTGAACGAGATTCTGTGCGTTTGAATACTCGCTGCTGTCCGTAGATTGGGAGTTTCACTCGCTGCCCGCTGTCTTCCCATCCGTCAATCTGGCGCATGATTGCGGTGATCTCGTGGGAGTCAATCTTGCGCATGTCTTCCGGGTTGCGTCCGAAGCATTCAGCCCAGATTTCGATTTTCGACACGCTGTCGCGCGTGTAGTAATCGTCGGCGAGGCCGCCGTGGCGTAGATGGTCTGGCAGTCCTCCGCCGTCGAGCCAGACGCGCCGCACGTTAAGCGGCAAAGCGTCCCAGTTCCCGGGCAAGACTTTGTTGAGGTATTCCTGGACGATGCCGATGCGGTCGTCGGCCTCCACACTTTCGGCTTGGATGTGCTCTGCCTGGTGGAGGAGGTCGCCGGTGAGATAGAGCTTTTCGCCTTGCTTGTCGCGGTAGCGGGCTTCGGCCCAGAGTTGATCAATGGTGGCTTGGTCTAGGTCGTGTGGTTTGCCGAGCCAGCCTTGGCCGGTGACGTGGACGGGCCACCAGCGGCGGTTACCGGTGGTGTCGCGCAGGAACCCTTCGTCGGCGTTGGTGGAGCCGACGATGATGCCTTGGCGTGGGTAGGTGACAACGGTGCGCCCGTAGGCCGGGCGGTACTTGTCCTCTGTGCGGGAGATGAAGCCTTTGACTGGTTCAGCTTCTGCTTTGCGCATGCCTGCGAGTTCTGAGAGTTCGACGATGAGGTTGCCTTGGAGTTTTTCGGCGGCGGTTTTGTCTTTCATGTCGGTGATGGTGAGGCTGTCGGAGAACCATGGGTTGGCCATGCGGGCGAAGATTGTGGATTTGCCGGCGCCTTGTGGGCCTACGAGGGTGAGGACTTGGTCGAATTTGCAGCCGGGTTGGAAGGTGCGGCGGTGTGCTGCGACGAAGGTTTTGCGGGTCACTGCGCGGACATATGGGGTGTCGTCGGCGCCGAGGGTGTCGATGAGGAGGGTGTCGAGGCGTGGTGTTTTGTCCCATGGTGGGAGGTGGTTGAAGTAGTCGCGGACGGGGTGGAAGGCGCGTTTGGTGGCGGTGGAGATGAGGGCGTCGTGCATTTTGGTTGGTGCGTAGAGGCCTTGGTAGGTGCGGGCGATTTCTGTTTTGAGCATGGCTTCGTCGTTGTCGGTCCATCCTGGTGTGAGTTGGTCCCAGGGGAGGGCTTGGGGGTCTTGGATTTGGAGTTGGTTGGCGTGGGCGTTCCAGGCGATGTGGTTGAGGCGTGGGTCGTGGGTGAGGATGAGTTCGAAGTTGCCGATGGTGTCTTTGAAGCCGCCATCTTTTTTGGTTTCGAGTTGGGTGAGCCAGGTGGCGGTGTCCTGCTTCTCCCCTGCCTCGGTGGTGTTGTCCCCTGCCTCGGGTGGTGTTGTGTCGTCCTCTTCGCCGCGCGCGTCCTGGTCCTCGGTGATGGGCTGGAAAACGTCGTTGATTTTCGCCGCGGTGGCTTTAGCGTTTTCGGCTTTGGCGCCGGGGTCGTTGTTGACGAGGTCCATCATGGCGAGGTAGCTGGGTTTTTTGTTGGCTGGGGTGCCTGGGGTGGTGTCTGCGTCGAGGTCGCCGAAGCGGTGGATGCGGACGAGGTCGAACGCGGAGTGTGAGTGGCCGTCGGCGGCGGGGTCGGTGGCGTGCTGGGAGTAGGCGTAGTGGCCACCGTTGTAGACGATGAGGCCGTTGGAGGATGAGCCGCCGGTGTAGGTGTAGCGGTCCTTTGTGGTGCCAGGCTTGTAGACGTCCGCGAGGAAGGTGTTGATGGCGTTGGGGATGGTGTAGGCGCGGTTGAAGGCGCCGAGCATGCCAGGCTTGGTGCGCGGGTCGTCGAGCTTGGAGGTGCCGAGCATGGCTTTGGCGTCGTCTGGTGTGACGCCGGGCCAGGTGGTGACGTCCTGCCAGGTGTCGTACCTGTTGAGGTAGTTGTCGGGGTTGAGGATTTCTTTCTTGGAGCTGATTTCGACGTGGTAGTCGCCGTCTTCGAGGGTGGCGGGCCAGTAGAAGAAGCGTTCTGGTTCGAAGGTGGTGGGGTCGAACCATGCGAGCCCGGGGTTGATGTCTTGGGCGACGCGGCGGGCGACGGCGCCGTATTCGTCGGCGGTGACGTCGCGGGTCAGCCATACCCAGATGCGCCAGCGTTGTTCAGTATCTAGGTGGCTGAGGGTGGTGTGTGCGAGCCAGGCGTACGGCAGGGTGTCGGCAAGCACCTGGGCGAGGTCGACGTCTTCGGGGATGTTGTCAAGGTCGAGGGTGATGAGGCTGCGGGTGAGGATGTGTCCTTTGCGGCGCCTGCCGTGCTTGAGGTGGCCACCAACGAAGCCGCCGACGTCTTTGTGCTTGTCCTTCTCTGCTTTGGGGAGGCTGCGGTATTCGTTTTTGGTGCAGTTGACGATGATGGGCTCGTAGGCGCGCGCGGTGAGGTCTTGGAGGGTGGTGAGCTGGTTGGTCCAGAGGGAGGAGGTGCGGGTGGTGGCGGTGGCGATTTTGAGCTCGCGGTTTTTCATTTGGTGTTCTCCTCCACGGGGTTGCGTTGGGTATTAAAAAAGGGCCCCTGCACGTGGTTATGCGGGGCCTTGCGGTTTTATTGGTGCGTGGTCACCCTCCTTCTATGGCGGGGGTGAGTAGGGTCTCGATTTGTTTAAGTTGTGCTGGGGTGAATGAGAATTCGGATGGTATGTGGATTTTGATGGTGCGGGTCATGTGGTCGACGTAGTGCATGGCTTCGTCCCATTGGTGGAATAGTTCGTAGTTGCGGCCGTCGTAGTCTTCGGCGCTCCACATGACGCCGATTTTGCTTACTTTCCAGCGACTCATGCTTTCCCCACCAGGTGGTCTACATCGAGTAGGAAGAGCGCTAGTGGTTTCCATTCGTGTGGTGCGAGGTTAAAGGTGTCGCCGCATGATTTGAGGTGAACGTACTCTCGTTTGTTGGTGGCGGTGAGGTCACAGAATTGGCCGCTGGGGTCTTCGATGGTGATGCCCGGGGCTAGTCGAGATTTACGGTCGGCGTATGCCATGGCCTTAGCCCAGGTTGGGAATGATTCAACGCGCTCCCATCCGCGTTCGGCTGCGTACCATAGGCTGTACGCTTTAGTGACTCTCCAGCGGTTCATTCTTCCTCCCATCTCCAGCTAAAGCCGGTGTTTTTGTCTTGGTGGTAGCCCTGGTGCCCCTTCTTGCGGAGGCATAGGTGGGTGTCGTGCTCTGGGTGCGCTCCGGTGGTGATGAACTCACAGCACCTGGTGGCTCGCGTGTTCGCTTCAAGGCGTTGGTTTTCCTCCTCGAACCGCTCCCGTGCGGTGGCCTTACGTAGCTTGGCCTGGAACACGTAGGCCGGGACTACCTGATTCATGCCTCTTCCCAACTTCCTACCCAGCGTTTCCGAACGCGACCCCCTTCGTCATTGAACTGCTCCATCCCCATCCACGCTTCGGCTGCTATCTCGTTTGTGGTGGCATCGTCGATGGGGCGCCAATCGTCAAGCCACGGGTTCCAGATTTCTGGTACATACTCCCATTCCCCTGCTGGTGGTGTGCCGTCTGGTGCCCAGGCGCGGGGCAGGTCGGGGCGCGGGGTGACTTCACTCGTGCTTGCCCATTCGCGCACGGGTCGCCCATCAATAAAGCGAATGACCTCCACATTTACGCCGCGAAATTGCACGCCGTCAGTGATTGAAATGAGCACTTGGCCCCAAAATATATGGTTGCCCCACATACCGACACATTCGGCACGCTCTGTGGGGGTCATGTCTGCGAGGGTGGTCATTGGTCTAGCTCCTTTTTGAGGCTGATGTTTGTCACGATGGCCCCCACGAGGCCGGATGCCAGCATGACGGTGGAAAGCGCGATGTGGCCTTGGGCTGCTTGGTGGATGCCGTTAGCGGTGGGCAGCATCATGAGGGCGGCGAGAAAGTAGGTCTTGAGGACGATGCGGATGACTTCTTTGGTCTCGCTCATGTTTCTTTCCTGTTGTTGGGGGTTGGGCGGTATACCCAGTACGGGGCGGGTGCGAAGGGGATGTCAGGCGGGTAGTGCAGGGCGCGTTCTACAGTGCGGAGCCACCGCCAGCCGTGCTGCCGTGTGCGGACGGGGTGCCAGGCGAACCAGCGGTGCCACGGGCCATACGTCATGCTTTCCCCTTCGAGTATTGGGCTGCGGCCAGTACGGTGAGGGCGAATAAGTGGGCTTCGTCTGGTGTGAGGTCGCCGGGTTCGACGCGCTGCACCATGACCAGCCCGCCAGGTGCCGTCCACACAACAGGGCCGTTTTCGTCGTCGAGCAGCCAGCCCTTGCCGTCGGGTACGAAAATGTCTGGGGCGTTCGCCTCCGGCAGGTCTGGTGCGAGGAGTCCCGCGTCGGCGAGGGCGTTGGCGAGGCGCTCTGCTTCGCCTGCCGCTGTGAGGATTTCCCCGCGCTCCCACGTTTTTCTAACCTCGTCGTAAATGACCTGCCCGGCACGGTCAAAATTAGTCATCTTGTGTGTCCTTTAGGTCGCAGGCGGCGAGGATTGCGTAGGCAGTCTCACGCCCCTTGGTGGTGTTGGAGAAGCGGAGCTCACCAGGGTCAGGGTCTAACTCTTCGGGTTCCCAGTCTTCATCGGTCTCATCGTGGATGACGTGGATGATGCCGTCCTCCAGGCCTACGTAGCCGTCGTCCATGTGCCATTCGTGTTCCCCGGTGTCGGGGTAGATGCATGGCTCTGGGAGGTCTTCAGCCAGTAGCCCGTAGTCGGCTAGGTGCTTGGTGATGCGTGCGGGGCTGTCCCCGTTTTTCATACCGTGGGCGATGATTCTTTCGGCCCGGTCGTGGTTATCCATCGTGGTCTCCTAGAACGTTTTCTTTCAGGTAGCTGGCGATGGTTGCGGGTGATGGGGATTCTCCAGCGGCGGCTTTGTTCTCCATTGCAGTGATTAGACCCTCAATACGCACGCGAAGGAGGATCACTTCCTGCGCGAGTGGTAGGGCGAGGGCGGCGAGTTCTGCGTTCGGGGTATGCATAATCCCGAGGTATTCGCCAGCAGCCCTCATTTCGCGTGTCGTATCCGGGCGCGGCGCTCCATCGTCGTACGTGGCTAGCGCCGTCCACGGCCCGGGCGCGGCCTGGTCTAGCAGGCGCTGGAGGTTGGTGGTACTCAAGTCAGTCATGTTTTACTCCCATTCGTATCCGAGTAGTGACGCAGCTCCGGTAAAAGCGCCTGCTGCCACGAGCGTGACAATGATTAGAGCTATAAACATCCCCTCGATAAAGCGGTGCCGGGTGATGAGCCCGTATATCAACGTTCCTAGCGTGGCGAGCCACCCCAATGCTGCTACGGCCGCAAGAATTATCGCGAGAATAGTCATTCCTGCACCTCTGTGAGTGTGTAGCGCTTGCCAGTCGGGATGAGGTTTTCGGGTTGGCCCCAGACAGTTTTACTATCGGCACGGTTAAGCGCAAGGAACTTAATCGTGCCGTCCATGTACGGCCCCAGCATGAGCACTGTCTCGTACACGGGATGGGTTGCCTCCGCGAGATAATGCAGGTCATCGTCCCATTCGACCTCGGCCATGGTGGGTTGTGGCTTGGGTGGCAGGGCTGCACGGATGGATGAGTGATACTTCCATACCTGTCGAGCCTGTGCCTCAGTGACTGCTAGGTCCTCAGCCAGTCCACAGAGTTCGATTAGGGCCTCGTGTGCGTCGATGATTTCTTGGCGGGTTGGGTTACTCATTGGTGGTGTCCTTTACTTGGTCTGCTAGGCGTCGTGTTTCCGTTTCGACTTCCTCCCATGTCCAGACATGGGGGATGCCCCCGAGGATGTTCAGAGAGTCGCCTGTTAGGCAGGCGTGCTCAGCGCCGGGGTGGTGTCCATCCCCAAGATGGTTGGTGTCGAAGCCGATGACGCGACCTTCGTGGTAGGTGATGCCGCCATGTACTTCGATGTCGGGGTGCAGTTCGAGCGTGTCGGGAAAATCAAGCCATGGGTGGCGCTCTGGCAGCTCAACGTATCCGTTGATGGTGAACGGCCCCAGCTGCGTCATGCAGTTGATTCCCCGGTGTGCGAAGTAGCGGGCGCTGTCGTTGGCGATGCAGTCGAACGGGTTGGTCATCTTTTGCTCTCCTTGATGTGGTTGAGTAGTCGTTGCCAGTCGGGGTCGTCGATTTCACTGAGGACGCTGCGGGGAGTGTTGTCGCGGTATTCGCATTCCTCGCGCACGTCGCGGGCGATGACATACCGCGTGTTGTCCGAGAGTTGGTGCCAGTGTTTGATTACCCAGTCCACGGTTTCCCGCACGACGTAGGTGGCACGGCCTCTGGCGTAGCGAACCGCACCAATGACTAGGAACTCGTCACGCGGGCCGAGCATGATGGGGGCATGCTGCCTGTTTCGCCAGTTGTTGGGGTTCTCCGATGGTGGGGTGAAGCGCTCGTCGTAGAGGATTTCATCGTCTTTGCGGATGTCACGGCGCAACTCCCAGTAGTCATCAGCGGTCACTGCAGGCCCCCTATGACTGTGACGAGCATGATGGCGGATATCGTCAGGATGCCGACCAGAATGGCCGCGACCAGGACGCAGGTCAGGAGGATGAAGTCAAAAGGCTCCTCCTCCAGCCACTGCGAGAATTTTTCACGCAAAGTCACTGCTGGTCCTCCTTGAGAGTGTTGGCGGCCTGCTCTGCCAGGCGTCGGGTTTCTGCTTCGACTTCTTCCCACGTCCAGATGTGGGCGATGCCGGCGAAACCGGAGAAGAAACTGATATTGGGAAACGTCTTGATTTGTCCTGAGAATTCCGCTTCGGGATGTGGGCAGTCCCCAGCGTGGTTGGTGTCGAAGCCGATGATGTGCCCCTCGTGGTAGGTCAATCCGCCATGCGCCTCTACGTCGTCGAAGAATTGCAGGTCTTCTTCCTTAAGCCATGGGTGGTTTTCGGGTAGTTCGATGTAGCCGTTGATGCTGAACGGTCCCATCTGGGTCATGCAGTTGATGCCCTGGTGGGTGAAGCGCCGGTCTGTGCCGTTGGCGATGCAGGCGAAAGAGTCGGTCATTGTGGAGTGTCTTTCTTTATTGAGTTGTCGTGTGGAAGCTTGAAGCCCCTGGCAGGCGCCAAGGGCGAGATTGGCTTTTAGAAGCCGAGGTTCGGGGACGCAGCAGCGCCGCCGCCGAGCGCGGAGAACACGTCTTCTGCGGTGGTGGGCTCAGCGCCCAGGCGCTCACCGTCCTTAACCTTCTGAATACCGCTCAGGGATGCGGCAACACCAACGTTGCCTGAGTTGGAGTACACGTAGAACTGCACAGCAGCGTTGACGTACATGCCGGAGTAGACCTCCGACTGGTCAATGATGGGGCGCACGTTGCCGTCAACGATGAACGGCTTGCGGGACTCTGGTGCCTTCGCGGAGATGAACCAGTGACCTTGGTAGGCGTCGCCGCGGGGCTCACCGTTGTTCTTCGGGCGGTCTCCATCACGCAGCGGCGGGTACTGGGTCATGGCGGGGTCAATCGCCTGCTTGATGGTGCCGCGGGTGACGGCGTCCTGGACGGCGGCATCAATCGCAGCGTTGATTGCTGCGATGGTCTTCTCATCGGTCTTGGGGATGAGGAGGACCGCTTGGTACTTGGGGTCTGCGCCTTCGGCTTGTGCGCGTGGGGTGAAGAGGTCGTTGAAGCTGAGGCGTGCGGAGAAGGTGGCGTCGCGGTTGGTGATGGCCATGGTGGTGGTTCCTCCTTGGAACATTGGGTGGGTGGTGGGTGGTGCCGGTTAATCGTCTATCGACCAGCGGCAAAAATGGGGTTAGGCGGCGTCCGGGTAGTCCGGCTCCGGTTCCTGGTCGTCTCCGAACTTCTCCCCTGACGGGTTGAAGATGGCTTGAATCTTGCGGTATGCGGCTTCTTGTTCAGTCATTAGTTGGTCCTCCTAGTGGTTGGAATACGGTCTCTGGTGTGGCTACTGCCAGTGCTGGGCGCTTATCTGATTCGGGCACCAGCGTGGGTTTGCCCTGTGGTTTGTGGACGAGGTCGCCGAGCGTGTCCTGAAACTGCTTCTTGCCCAGCAGCTTCGTCATCGCAGTGATACCCAGCAGTTTCTTCTCGTAGGGGTCGTGGCCGGCCTTCTCAACCGCGGCGGCAACCTTCTCTTCGTCGGTGTACTTGCGCACACTGCGGCCTTCCACGAGCTTCAACCCGGGGTAAGCATGCCCGCTGTTGGCCTTATCCAAGGCGAACTTCTCTACCGTGGACAGCCACTTTTTCAGCTCCCCAGACCAGGTAACAATCTGGGCTATCTGGTCGTCAGTGAGTGTTTCCGGCGCCGGTGCTGCCGGGGTTACCTCGTCCGCTTCCTTCGGTATTGGGGCGAAGCACTTAGCTGCCAGCGCTGTGCACTGTGGGGCGTGTCGGCAGAATCGGCACCACTCCCCCGCACGAAGCTCCCCCTCACCATTAATCGCGGCCTGGGCGCGGGGCTTGACCACCGTGTCAGCCCACTGCATCAGTTCCCCCACGCTGACCTCGTCAACGCTGACGTTGTTTAGGCGCGGTTGGAAAATCACCATCCGCACCTGGTCGATGTTGTAGATCATTCCGAATTGGGTGAGCGCGCCCAGGGCGTACAGACGCATCTGCGGATTACCCACCGCACTAACCTCCACGCCCTTGCCGTACTTGAGGTCAATGACGGTCATGGTGCCATCACCGACGATGAGGGCATCACCAGTGCCGAAACCATCCGGCACGATGTGGCTAAAATCGAGGCGTTGCTCAATAGCGAGGAACGCGGCGGGACTATTCTTTTGCGCGCGGTCGAGCTCAGCTACCACGTTGTCGACGTAATCGTCGGTGTAGTCGTCCATCTCCTCAGATATCCAGTCGGTGCTAGTCAACGTGCTGGGCAGGCCCTGGAGGTTGCGGAGCTTGTGCTCCGCGAGTTCGTGGGCGGCAGTACCCTCGGCAGCGGCATCAGAGCTACTGTCCGGGTATTGCTCTTCCAGCCTGGGGGCTGGTGTGCAGTGCAGCCAGCGGTGAGCACTAGAGGCAGACAACACAGCATGCTCACGCCCGGCATGCCCCGCAGGCTCGGGTTCATCTTCTTCGAGAGTCCCCAGTGTTTTCACCTTGCCGAACGGCATCCGCGTCGGGCCGTTACCGTCCTCGTTCGCCAGCGGGATGCTCTTCTTGTTGAGGTGGCCGGCAATACGACGGATGACCCCGTCACCACCTTCTAGGTGGGTGATGCCGACCTGGTTGATGACGTCCTCAATGTGGGCAAGCTCCTCATCACCAACGGCATCAGGTATGGCAAGGAGAGCTTGGTATTCACTCATCCATAGCCTCCTTGTGCTTGGTGGCCATGCTGATGAGCTCCTGCAGTTTGTCCTTCGGCACGTCGGTCAGTGTCTTAACCCCGAAGTGCGGGAAAAGCTCGCCGGTAATCCATCCGGGGCCTTCCGCGAGACTAATCTGGCGCAGGACGGTTTGAGCTTCGTGGAGCAGAGCATTGTCCTGGGCTTCGGGTTCTGTCGAAGTCTCCGAGGTCTCCGAAGTCTCCGGCTGCGCCGCGGGCTCTGCCGACTGCTGCTCTACCGGCCCCGGCGCGGCCTGCGGGCCCTCCACCTGAGGCCACGGGGACACGCTATCCGGCTCCTGCTTAATGCGGTCGTACGTGCGCTGCAGAGTATCAATACCGATGGCGAGCAGGTCGAGGGTTAAATCCTTATTCATCCAGGTCATTGTTGGTGTCCTTTCCGGTGATGAGGTTGGTGCCGTGGACGGTCAAGCGGCGTGACCCGTCCTCCAGCGTGGTGATGTATCCCTTCTCAATCAGGTCTTCGAGTTGGGCTTTGGTGATGTGTTTGGCTGCTGCCCAGCGGCGCAGGGTGTTGCGGTCGTTGTTGGTGGTCATGGTTGGGCTCCTTGGTCGAAGCGGTCGAGGGTGATGTCGGTGAGTGCGAGGGCAGTATCCTCGGTGAGCCCTGCAGCGAGGTAGGCCTGCATGGTGGTTGCGGCCTGGTCGATGAGCTCGTCGAGGCGACTACGGGGTGGGATGATGCGCGCCGGCATCAGGTTTGGGGTGTTCATGCGGTCCTTAGGTTGAGAATTGCGTGCGCAAGGCGAGCATGGCCTGGGCAGAAACGAAAACCCCGACCAAGGTCAGGGTCATCAGCGCCTTCCTTCCAACAACCGTGATAGAGGCATTTCGTTTCTCTGCGGTATGCGAGGAGGGCATCTAATGCTGCTGCGCGCGTCTTAAACGGCGTTCGTTTAGGGATGTTGGCCCACCAGCGTCCGTTGTCGAGAGTGGGTTTTATCAGGCGGTCTTCTCTCACAGCGAAGCGCGCTCCATATCGATAAGCTGCTCCATCTCAAAGCACTTGTCCCGCAGCTGCGGGAAAGTATCCCCGTGGTCGTGCATCCAGTCGAGGATTTCGCCCTCGAGTCGTGCGAGTGCGATTTTGCGGGCCTCACGGGATGGGTGCGAGCTGGAATATCCGATAAGCGGCACAGCTATCACATCCAGACTGGCGGCATGCTGAGGAAAGCGTGCAGGATGAAGCCAATCAGCATTCCGAGGATGCCGGTAGCCCAGGCCAATCTTGTGCGTTTTGCGGCGATGTCTTGCCAGTAAGCAACACGACGCGCATCCGGTGTGGTGCGTGGTGGGCGGTTGGTGGTGGTCATTTTTTCTTTGCTTCTTTCTCTGTGAGGATGGCGAGGTGGCGGGCGTAGTTGGCGGCGTCGAGGATGCGTTTGCGCATGCCCTCCGGCAGTCGGGTGACGAGTAGGAGGGCGCGGTAGCGGCCCTCAATCTCGTAAAACTCGCGGGCTGCCTGGTCGAGCGGGATTTCGAACTTGCGGTTAGGCGGCATTGTTGACCTCCATGTATCGGGTCAGGTGTGTGTAGTGGATGAGGTACGGGGTGCCTACCGCGCTTTGGTATGCGGGTAGGCGTCCGGCGGCGCAGTCCTGGCGGATGGTGCGGTGCGATAGGCCGGTAATGGCGGCAAATTGGGCGACGGTAAGGTTGGCGACCCTTTTGCCGAGGACAGCCTCAACCATCTCCATAAGCTGTTTCGTGTTCATCGCCATACCACCCAGAAGGTGCGGGGGCGTGGCTTGCGGTGGCGGCGATGACAAAAGTGTTTAAGAAAGCGGTTCAATTGGTCCCCTTAGTTCATGTAGTTGTGGTGGGTGTTTGTGAAGGGTTGCAGGCGTGCAGTGCCAAAAGGTGGGGCCGGAAAGGGTGCGACGGAAAGCCACCCCACCCCGGTTACAGCCTTGACGCTCCATCTCTCCTCCGACGGGAGCTAGCGCTTAACAACCCTGGTGCCCAGCCGGGGAGTCGAACCCCGGTAGTGCTTGCAAGAAATCAGTCACCCGCTTTGTAGGCAATAAGTGATGAATTCGTTTTCCGTTCTGGGCTTGGTATTTATGTCGGCGCCGTTCGCTCCCACCTCACCACTCCAGGATGAGGGTTCCTGCATTGCTGCTTGTCGGAGTCCTGGCACCCTCTCGGGCGGCCCAATGGGGCCTGATCTAAGAACCACGCTCGTCCGACCGGTATCTTCCGGCGCTCTTCACTATTCAGTTCTCATTCATCTCGGCCAGCCAACCTCCTGCCCTATCCCCTGGGACAGGAAGACCTCGGCGGCCTGGTGCCCGGGGGGAGGCTTGCACTCCCCTGCCTGCTAAGTCGGGCTGTTAGTCTTGCGGTTGACTTGAATCTCGTACCGCTTTTGCGCTGAGAGCGGCGCGTGCGGCTTCGGCGAATAGCTCATCGACGAGGTCCGAGCTGAGGTGCTCTTTGAAGGCTGCTTTTAGGTAGCCGAGCATGAAGGCTTCTAAATATGGGGTGCTCACTGCAGGCCTCCTTATGCGTGATGGACGCCGCGGTACCACCAACCCCGGTCCAAGGGCGGCGTCTTAGTGAGGCGTAGGTAGAGGTTGAGGTTGAGGAAGTGTTCGCGGTGTTCGCTGGGTCGGTGCATGGGTGTAGACTCCTGTGGCGAGAGATTGATTTTCTTCTTGGCTCGGCGTTGCAGCGCTGGGCCTTTTCTTATGCGGCGGCGGGCTCGGCCTGGTCGAACCAGGCGCCGATATAGCTTTTGTCGCCTTGTAGGGCGGATACTCGCAGTGCGAGTTCTGCGGTCACTTTTGCCCCGGCGCGTAGCTTTGGCATGTCTTCGGGGCGGACTCCGATGAGTAAGGCCAGCTGCTCCTCCGTTTGCACGTTGCGTGAGCGCATGATTGCGTCGAGTGCTCCGGGGCGGAAGGTGAACCGCGGCGGTGTGACAGCCATGTAGTTACCTCCATGTGGTTTTCAAGTTTTTGGTCGAGGCCCTTGTGAACCTGACAAGATTCATTATGGACCTAGTTGGGTTCAATGTCAACCCTTTCAGGTTCATTTTGATAATTTCCCAGCGCTTGACACGTTTTTACACATGGTTCATAATGAACCTATGGAACTTCAAGAATGGCTAAACACACTTCCTGGCTCCCCCACAGTCAGCCAGGCAGCCGACCACTCCGACATCTCGAAAGCGACGCTGCTGCGCCACGCGAAAGCCGGCAAGACGACTGCCGAGTTCGTCATCATCATTTCCCGCGCCTACGGGGTCAACGAGATTGAATCCCTTCTAGCCCTCGGGTTCATCACTTCCTCGGCTATCGACGAGTACGGCGTCGAGGCAGCACTAGAAGGCGCAACCAACCAGCAACTACTCAACGAAATCATGCGCCGCTCCGACCCCGAGGCCCGCTACCTCTTCGGCAACGACACCGACGATGACGTCATCGGTCTGGACCCCAGCATCGCCCCCGTCGCCTCCCTCGCCGACGCGCGTTCGAACAGTACTGACAGCGATGTCCATGCGCGTCCGTATGCTGCCGACAGCAGTGATACTGAGCCAGAGCCGGGAGATGATGACTACCATGATGGACCCTGATGCCCTTGCCGAAGCCCTCGGCGTCATTCTCGCTGAGCACACCGGGGGCGAGAAAGGCCGCTACTACGGCGGCAGGCACATCAGCCTGCGTCGCGGTCTTGGCCCGGTGAATCGCCGATGCGCGCTCGCCCATGAGCTTGGGCATCTCATCTCCGGGCATGACCCGACAGCTGCGGGCTGGATCCGCGCGAGGCAGGAGCGCCAGGCCGACGAGTTCGCCGCGCGGTTGCTCATCAGCCCTATCGAGTACGCACTGGCCGAGCAACTCCATGGGCCTAGCCTGTCTGCGATAGCGCACGAGCTCGGGGTCACCGTCCACCTCGCCACCACGTGGCAATCCCTCTACGAAAGGCAATCAGCATGAAAAAGCTCGCCATCTCTCTCATCGCGGCCCTTGCGGTGCCCCTGTCCGCGTGCGGTGCACCTGGCGACAGTGACGAGCCAATCACTACCACGGCGACGACTAGCGCCACCTCGTCGACCTCAACGACGACCAGCAGCACCACCACAGCGGCTACGTCATCAGAGCCCCCCGCTGAGCAAGACGACCCAGTCCCGGCAGGTGACTACCCAGCGCAAGCAGACATGCAGCAGCAGGGCGCCAATGCCGACCGCGTCAACCGCTTCCAGGACAACCAGGGCCGCTACTGGCTATGCGACAAAGCCACCCCTCAAGGCAACCCGGAGGTCCCCGAGTACAACACGCCGAACGGCTGCATGGGCCCGTTCAACACCGTGGAGGAGCTACAGGACGGGCTTTATGGCGCTATGGCTGACGCCCTGGCCGAAGAATTCGACATCGACACCGAAACGCTTGACCCGCCCGCGCCGGAAGCAGTCGACTCTGATGACATTGCCGACGGTATTGCCGAGGACCTCGGCTGCGAGGGAGCGACCATGAATGAGGACGGCAGTTACTCGTACTACGGGTGCGGAGAGTAGGAATGCCTTCGCGGAGCTGAGCTCAAATACGCGAAGGCATCCTAGGCCCAACCGGGGGGGGGGATGTGGGCCCAGCAACAGCATAAAGCAAGACCGGCCCTGGCGCTCAACATGTGGAAGTCGCGAGCACCAGGACCGGAACATCCAACCACGAAAATTAGGAAGGACAAGACCATCATATGGCATCCATCAAGGCATACGAGACAGCGCGCGGCACACGCTACCGCGTCGACTACGTCAAACCAGACGGCAAAAACACCACAAAACGCGGCTTCAAACGTAAACCCCAAGCAGAAGAATGGGCCAACCGCAACGCGGTGTCTATCGCCGATGGTGACTGGGTCGATCCCACCAAGGGCGCAGCAAAACTCCATGAGGTTGCCGAGGACTGGCTCGTACTCAACGAGCTACTCAAGCCCTCAAGCTCGGACATGAACCTGACCATATGGCGCGGCACCGTAAAGCCCTACTGGGGTGACCGCAAGGTCAAGGACATCACGCACCGCGAGGTACAGCGGTGGGTATCCGGCATGGGCTACTCCCCGTCCTGGGTACGCAATTGCCACAGTGTGCTGTGCCAGATTCTGGATGTTGCGGTGAAGGACCAGCGGGTGAAGAAGAACGTTGCGCGCGGTGTGCGCCTGCCCCGGAAGGTGAAGACGGTGCACGTGTATCTGACGATGCAGGAGCTGAAAGACCTCGCGGATGAGTGTGTGCGTCACGGTGAGATTGTGATGCTGCTAGGCACGACAGGCCTGCGCTGGGGTGAGCTCGCAGCACTGCGCCCGAGGGACTTGGATCCGCTGAATAACCGTATCCATGTGCGCCGGAATGCGGTGTATTTGGATAACGAGAAGAGGTGGCATTTCAACACGACGCTGAAGAACCATAAACGGCGGAGTGTGGCGGTGCCGAAGGCGGTTATGGACCAGGTGCTCGCGGTCGCCTCTGGTCGTAGGCGGGATGAGTTGATTTGGCAGACGCGGGATGGCACGCCGATGCATTCCCCGGGTCATCGGACGTGGTTTGATGGTGCGGTGAAGCGGATGCAGGCGAGTGCGAAGCAGGCTATTGATGAGGCTAAGGCTGCTGGCCTGCCGGAGCCGCGCGCGTTTGAGCGCATCACGCCGCATGGGCTAAGGCATGTGGCGGCGGGATTGCTGGTTAATGCGGGGGCGAACGTGAAGGTCGTGCAGACTCAGTTGGGTCATGCGGATGCGGCGGAGACGCTGAATACGTACGCGGATTTGTTCCCGGATATGCTGGATGAGGTGGCAGAGACGATGGATGGGATGATTGCGGAGGTGGTGGATATTTCTCAGGCTCCGTCAGTTCTCCGTCAGGAGGGTGGTGGAAAGGCGGTTTAGCCTGGTGAAAGGTGAGTTCTATTCTAGGTTCGAGTCCTGGTGGGGAAGCTGATTAGCATAGCCCGTCTACCTGCGTTTTCAGGTGGCGGGTTATTGCGCTGGCGATACTTCGGAACCTGTGGAAACCGCTCCGGGCACTTACAGACCAACAGGTAATCGCAGATGTAGCGCGCCGCATCAATAATATACTCGCCCACTGAGCAGAAACCTTTGACCACGTGGTCGAACGTGAAGATATCCCGTATCTTGACCCCCATGTCCGGTGCCTCTGTTTCACTGCAGGATGAGGATGACAGTGCTGTCCGCGAGCTTGACCACGAGCCGGACAAATTCGCTGCGGACTCGTCACTGAATAAGCAGGAAGAACGAGAAAATCGAGGAGAGGATACCAGTGACTACCCCCGACCAAGTCGCTATGTACACCACCCAAGATGGTAAAGCACACGTAAGACTCCAACTAAAAGACAACGACGCCTGGCTCACCCAGAAGCAGATGGCCGATCTCTTCGACGTCACCACAGCTTCCGTCTCGCATCATATTCAGTCAATCACACGCTCAGGCGAATTAGGTGCAGAAGCTACTTTCAAACAACTTTTGAAAGTACCAGGTCAAACCAGGTCCGTTAATCACTACAACCTAAACATGATTCTCGCCGTTGGCTACCGCGTACGAAGTCCACGCGGCTCGCAATTTAGAAAATGGGCCACAGAAGTTCTACGCGAATACCTCACCAAAGGCTTTGCCATCGACGCTCAAAAACTCAAAAACGATGGTGCTGACACCCACTTCGACGAATTACTTGAAACCATTCGAGAGATTCGGGTCTCCGAACGCCAATTTTTCCGCAAAATCTGTGACGTCATAGCCGCAACCAGCGCTGACTACCAGGAAAAGAAATCGTTTAAAGAAGTCCAACAATTCTTCGCAGGGATTCAAAACAGACTCCACTTCGCCACCCACGGCCGAACCGCAGCAGAGCTAATCTGGGAACGCGCAGACCACACTAAGCCATACGCCGGGCTCACGACGTGGGGCGGAGAATCGCCCCACAAAAGCGACATGGGCATTGCGAAAAACTTCCTTAACGAAGACGAAGCTAGGCGTATGCGCAGGCTCACCACAATGTATTTGGACTATGCAGAAGACCAAGCCGAGATGGGAAAAACCATGCTCTTGAAGGATTGGGTGGAAAAAACGGAAGCCTGGCTCATCTTCAACGAACGCGAAGTCCTCAAAAGATATGGGAAGAGGAAACACGAGCAGGCAGTAAACAAAGCCGAGGAAGAATGGGATGCTTACCAACGCCAACTCGATTCTAAGGTCAACGAAATAGACATGAAAGCTCTAGAAGCCGAAATCAAGACCTTGAAACGGGGTGAGGATTAAATTGATTAATCGGGCACTCCTAAGACATGTGATCGTCACGCGGTGGCAGTCGCCCGAGAGGTGATCGAGAAGCAGGTTAAGCGGCGTAAAGATCTTGGTCCGAAAGCACTATTGCGGACCGAGCAGCGAGGCGGGCAGCTGCGTGCCCCGAGCACCGTACATGGTTCGACGGTGCGATGACGCATATGGAGAAAAACGAAGGAACATATTGAGAAAGCGCTGGACGAAAGCCTCCGGGGCCGCGTGGAACTGACCGTATTGAGCAAGTTACAGGTTCAAATCCCGTGAGAACCTATTTACGTTTTCTCCGCCCCCGTCTAAAGCCCCTGATTTCGGCCCTCCGCGCAATCGATGCCACCTGCGCCGCAGTGTAATTCAGGGGCGCTACACCTGCTCGCGGAAGCACCCACCCGCGCCAATACGCCGTAACTGCCAGGCCAAAGCCCACGAAGGGCGAGACGATCATACCGAGGGCAAACTTATCGAAGTGTGCGAAGGAAGCCATCACGATTCCGGTAAGTACCGCCGGCACGGCATACAGCGGGCTGCCGCCAAAGACCGAGGGAATCTGCCCGGAAGCAACATCGCGCACCATTCCGCCACCCACTGCGGTCAGAACACCTAAGAAGACGCAGGCAATAAATGGCATATCGTAGGCCAGCGCCTTCACGCAGCCAGTCGTGCACCACACACCCAAGATGACAGCATCCGCGTGCTCAAGGAAGATCTCCCAGACCTTGCCTTTTAGATCCATCAAGAAAGCAATAAGCGCACCCACGCATGCCAGAGTGAGATACCACGGATCAGAGATAGCGGCTGCTGGGCCATGAGAGATCAGCATGTCACGGATCATGCCGCCAGCCAGCGCCGAAAAGAGCGCCAGAAAGACGAAACCAATAATGTCGAATTCCCTACGGCGTGCAATGGTGCCACCAATAATGCCGTTGAGCACCACACCGATGAGGTCAAAGACCTGGTACAGGGAATGGATGAGCGGGTCGACGTCCTGAATCACAGATACTGACCCTAGCGCACTACTCACATAACGATAGTGAATTTGTTGCAGTTCATTATTGCTACCCCCGTGCCGCCTCAAAGTGCCTTACTCAGGCGCCCTTGACGGCCACCGTTTCCAAAAGTGCAGACCTGGAAGTGCATTCACGCAGGTGGGCGTCGTGAAGCGCCAACGCACTGCTTGTCGACGACCAGCAGATCTGCACTTCCAGGTCTGCACTTTTGCAAACATCGAAACCGTCTACACCGCTAGCAGGCCGTGCCTACGAGAGAATCGTGAACGGTTAGGCCTTCGCCTCCGGAGTCGCATAGGGGCTGCGGGAGGAGTCCACCACCTGGCCGGCGTGTGCGGAGTGGGCGGTGGCGGTTTGGTCGAAGACTAAGGCGGCGGGTTTGACGCGCACGTCGGGCTTCTCGCCTTTGTTGACCATGACGTACTGCCCCATCATTCCCTCGTCCTCATGCAGCAGCATGTGGCAGTGGTACATGTACGGGATGGTCTTATCCGGGAAGTGACCGAACTCCACCAGCAGGCGTGCGGTCACCTTCGGCGGAAGGTTGACAATGTCTTTCCAGCCGGAGTTGAACACATCCATCTTCTCGTCGCCGTCCCACTCCAGAACCTTGAAGCGGGCGTTGTGGATATGGAAGTTGTGCGGCCAGTCAGAGTTCTCATTGGTCACGGTCCAGATTTGCGGGGCGTCGTGATCGATGACGGTATCCACACGTGCCATGTCCATCTGCTCACCGTTGATCATGAAGGTGTTGAGCACGAACTCACGCTCTTCAAGGCCCTGCGTGGACGGGGTCTCCGCCGCGGCGGGGTCAAGGGTTGCCGGCAGGGCGGGTGGTTCCGAGGCGTTCTCCGCCGGCCCGGAAATGGTGAGCAGGTCGAAGGAATCTTGGAAGCCGAAGTCGGCCGCGTCCTTGTCCTTGGGCACCCCAAAATTATCCTTGCGCGGCACCGAGCGCAGCTGGACTTCCTTGCCGGGCTCCAAGTCCACGATGATTTCGGCGCGCTCGCCGGGGCCGAGGAAGAGGGAGTCGACTTCCACGGGGGCGTCGAGAAGCCCCGTGTCCGTGGCGATGACGTGGAAGGGACCGTTGCTGAGCTCCAGTGTGTAGAAGCGCATCGAAGCACCGTTGAGCAGGCGCAAGCGAACCCGGCGCGTGGTGGCGTCGAAGCGCGCATTGGTGATGCCGTTGACCAGAGGCGTGGTGCCCAGAAGGCCCAGAGTGTTATCGCTCTTTTCATCAATCTGGCCATCGTCGGTGAACTTGGCATCCATGATGACTACCGGGATGTCGTCCACACCGTAGTCCTGCGGCAGGTCCAGGTCATCGGCCACATCGTCACCGATGAGGAACATGCCCGCCAGCCCGCGGTAGGCATGCGTGGCCGTGGCCATGTGCGGGTGCGGGTGGTACCACAGCGTGGCCGCGGGCTGGATGATCTCCCACTCGGGCTTCCAGGTCTTGCCCACCTCAATCGGTGAGTGCGGGCCGCCATCCGAATAGGCCGGAAGCTTCATGCCGTGCCAGTGCACCGTGGTCATCTCAATGAGGTCGTTGGTGATTTCCGCGCGGACTTTCTCGCCCCGCCGAGCCCGCAGAGTGGGGCCCAAGAAGGCGCCGTTGAAGCCCCACGTCCGCGTGCGGTCGTTGCCGGGGAGGATCTCCGAGTAGCCGTCCTGGGCGGTGAGTTTGAATACGCGCGTGCCGTCGACGACCTCCCCTTCCTCCACGGGCGGGATGGGCAGGGCACGCGGCTCGCCGTCGTAGCCCAGCGGCTCCGGTTGATTCTTCGACCCCGAAGTGGAGCAGGCGCTCAACCCCATCACGGCGGCACCGGCAACAGTCAGCACGGAACCCTGGACAAAAATACGGCGGGATACTGTAGGGCGAGCGGAGATAGACATGCCTCCCAGGATAGAGATCAGGTGAACCTTAGACCCCGGATTGGAGCGAGCCGGGCTTAAGATCACAGTCATGGCTTCGCGTTCAGCATCTCCCCACGGCTCCTCACCGTCCGAAGAGTCCGCCAATGCCCGCCGCTTCGTCTGGTCGAATGGCCTGCAGGGAGTGGGCGATCAATTGCTCTCCGGAAAGACGGTCCTACCCTGGCTGTTTAGCGTGGCCGGGGTGCCGGGCTTCTTCACGGGCCTACTGGTCCCCTTGCGCGAGTCCGGCTCCATGCTCCCGCAGGCGGCGCTGACCCCGTGGGTGGTGTCCCATCCAGCACGCAAACGCCTGTGGGTGCTGGGCTCGGTGGGCCAGGGTCTGTGCGCGGCGATCATCGCGGCGGCTGCGGTGCTTGTCGACGGCCCCCTCCTCGGCCTCATCGTCTGCCTCGCCCTGGCAGCTCTCGCCGTGCTGCGCGCGCTGTGTTCGCTGACCGGCAAAGACGTGCAGGGCCGCACCATTTCCAAGGGCCACCGCGGAGTAGTGACCGGCCGGGCCACGCAGCTCGGCGGCGCGGTCACCTTGATTACCGGTGGCATCCTCGCCGTGCTGGGTGAGCTCCCGCGCTGGGGCTTGGCGGCATTGCTGGCCATCGGTGCGGCCACGTGGTTCTTGGCGGCAGCAGTATTCCGCACCATCGAGGAGCCGGTGCCGGATGATGCCGGCCAGAAGTGCCTGAACCGCAGCTGGTGGACGGATACCTGGAAGCTATACACCCAGGATTCCCGCTTCCGCAGCTTCGTCAACGTTCGTGCCCTGCTTTTGGTGTCTGCCCTGTCCACCTCCTTTATCGTGGTGCTTTCGCAGAGCATCGGTTCGCAGGCTTTGAGTGGGCTCGGCGGCTTCGTCTTGGCCTCAGGCCTGGCCAGCCTCGTGGGTGGCCGTGTATCCGGTGTGCTCTCAGATAAGTCCTCCCGCTTGGTCATGTCCTGGGGTGCGGGTGCCGCAGCGATCATCCTGCTGGGCATCGTCGCGTGTGCCGCGTGGGCGCCGGCAGCGGTAAGCATGTGGGCATTGCCTCTCGGTTTCTTCCTGGTCAACCTGGCGCACACTGCCATTCGCGTGGCGCGCAAGACCTATGTGGTGGACATGGCTGGCGAAGACAAGCGCACCCGCTACGTCGGGGCTGCAAACACCATGATGGGTGTCATTCTCCTCGTGATTGGCGGCATCTCCGCCGTGATCGCGCTGGCTGGTCCCTCGGCAGCCATTCTGTTCTTGGCCTGCATCGGTCTGCTCGGCGCCTGGCGTGCCCGGGCACTTCCGGAGGTCTCACGCGAAAAATAGAACGCAGGCGTTATGATGAAAAAAGTAAGTCCTGACATCCCCAATCACAGGAGAAGCACACACTCGTGGCTGAAGTAACGAACTGCGCCGCCATCGTCCTTGCCGCAGGCGCAGGTACCCGCATGAAATCCTCAACCCAAAAGACGTTGCATGAGATTGGCGGGAGGTCACTTCTCGGCCACGCCCTCCACGCAGCCGCTGGCTTGAACCCGGAGCACCTCGTGGTCGTCGTGGGCCACCAGCGCGACCAGGTCTCCCCTGCCGTCGATGCCATCTCCGAGGAGCTGGACTGCGAGGTCTCCCAGGCCGTCCAGGAAGAGCAGAACGGTACCGGTCACGCCGTCCAGTGCGGCCTGAGTGCGTTGCCTGACTTCGACGGCACCGTCATCGTGACCAACGGTGACGTTCCGCTTCTGCGCCCGGAGACACTGCGCCAGCTGCACGAGACCCACACCGGCCAAGGCAACGCCGTGACCGTGCTGTCCATGACCCTGGAGGATCCCACCGGTTACGGCCGCGTGCTGCGCGCCGAGGATGGATCGGTCACCGCCATCGTGGAGCAAAAGGATGCCTCCGAGGAGCAGCGCGCGGTGCGCGAGGTCAACTCCGGCGTTTTTGCTTTCGATGGAGCCGTGCTTCGCGACGCCTTGACGAAGCTCAACTCCGACAACGCCCAGGGCGAGCTTTACATCACCGATGTGCTGGAGATCGCCCGCGAGGGAGGCCACCGCGTCGGCGCGCACGTTGCTGTCGATCCGGAGGAGCTCTCCGGTGTGAATGACCGCGTGCAGTTGGCCGCGGCCGGTCGCATTCTCAACCGCCGTGTGGTCGAGGAAGCCATGCGCGGCGGCGCCACCATCGTCGATCCCGATACCACTTGGATCGGCGTCAACGTGACCATTGGCCAGGACGTTGTCATTCACCCCAATACCCAGCTGTGGGGTGCGACAACCATCGCCGATGGTGCTGAGGTGGGCCCCGACACCACCCTGACCAATATGCAGGTGGGCGCTGGCGCCAGCGTGGTGCGCACACACGGCTTCGACTCCGTCATCGGCACCAACGCTCAGGTGGGCCCGTTTACCTACATCCGCCCGGGCGTCATCGTGGGTGAAGAGGGCAAGCTGGGCGGCTTCGTCGAGGCGAAGAAGGCGCAGATTGGCCGCGGCACCAAGGTGCCGCACCTGACCTACATCGGCGATGCCACCGTGGGTGATTACTCGAATATCGGTGCCTCTTCCGTCTTCGTCAACTACGACGGCGTCAACAAGCACCACACCACCATCGGCAGCCACGTGCGCACCGGATCGGACACCATGTTCATCGCCCCCGTCACCGTCGGTGATGGCGCCTACTCCGGTGCGGGTACAGTAATTAAGGACGACGTTCCCCCGGGAGCGCTCGCGGTCTCCGGCGGCAAGCAGCGCAACATCGAAGGTTGGGTGCAAAAGAAGCGTCCGGGCACGCCGGCAGCGGAAGCCGCCGACAAGGCACAGGACGCCCAGGCTGACGATCAGACCACTAACTAACGACAAGTAAAGGGATATCTACTGATGACTGGCAAGGTTACCGGCAGCAGCAAGAACATGATGCTCTTCACCGGGCGCGCTCACCCGGCGTTGGCTGAGGCTGTGGCCAAGGAGCTCAAGACCGATCTGGTTCCGACCACCGCCCGCGATTTCGCCAACGGTGAGATCTTCATTCGCTTCGAGGAGTCCGTCCGTGGTGCTGACTGCTTCGTGATGCAGTCCCACACCCAGCCGCTCAACAAGTGGCTGGTAGAGCAGCTCATCATGATTGATGCGCTCAAGCGCGGCTCTGCTAAGCGCATCACCGCCATCCTGCCCTTCTACCCGTACGCGCGCCAGGACAAGAAGCACCTCGGCCGCGAGCCTATCTCCGCCCGCCTAGTGGCGGACCTGCTCGCCGCTGCCGGTGCCGACCGCATCGTGTCCGTGGATCTGCACACCGACCAGATTCAGGGCTTCTTCGATGGCCCGGTCGACCACATGCACGCCATGCCGATCCTGACCGACTACATCAAGTCCAAGTACCCGATGGACAACTTGGCCGTGGTCTCCCCCGATGCCGGCCGCGTGAAGGTGGCAGAGAAGTGGGCACACGAGTTGGGCGATGCCCCACTCTCCTTCGTCCACAAGACCCGCTCTAACACCGAAGCCAACAAGACGGTGTCCAACCGCGTCGTCGGTGACGTCGAGGGCAAGGACTGCATCCTGCTCGATGACATGATTGACACCGGTGGCACCATCGCGGGCGCGGTCCGCGTACTGGAGGAGGCCGGCGCCAAGTCCGTGGTTATTGCCTGTACCCACGGTGTCTTCTCCGACCCGGCTCGCGAGCGCCTGTCCGAGTGCGGCGCTGTCGAGGTCATCACCACCGATACCCTGCCGCAGTCCACCGAGGGCTGGGACAACCTCACTGTGCTGTCCATCGCCCCGCTGCTGGCTCGCACCATCCACGAGATTTTCGAGAACGGTTCTGTGACCACGCTGTTTGAGACTCACTAGATTTGGTTCTGCGACGACGCTGCTGCTAAAATCTTGTGCGTCTCGGCGAGGGAGAAATCCGTTATCGACGCGATAGCACAAGTTAAGCAGTGAATCTTGTATTAAGCCTGCGATGACTCGTCCAAGACGTCCATCGGCAGGCTTTTGTCGTATCTACACGGTTCTTCATGAGCCCTTGCCGCACAACGATACTTTAAGGAGATTTACTTATGGCTTCTGAGCGCCCCGTATTGAAGGCTGAAGTCCGTTCTGAGTTTGGCAAGGGCTTCGCTCGCCGTCTGCGCGCTGCAGGCAAGATCCCGGGCGTTGTCTACGGCCACGCCGTCGACGTTCTGCACTTCGCCGTTGACCGCCTGGAAATGACCGCACTGGTCCGTAACCACGGCGTCAACGCCGTGTTCGAGCTGGAGCTCGAGGGCGAGCAGCACCTGGTCATGGTCAAGCACGTCGACCAGAACGTCCTGACCTTCAACATCGACCACATCGACCTGCTCTCCATTAAGCGTGGCGAGAAGGTTGAGGTCGAGGTTCCGGTTGTCCTCGAGGGCGAGCCGGCTCCGGGCCTCATGTCCATCCAGGATGCCGACGTCCTCCTGGTCGAGGCAGACGTGCTCAACATTCCGGAGGAGATCGCCGTGTCCATCGAGGGTCTCGAGGATGGCACCGTGGTCACCGCTGGCGACATCACCCTGCCGGAGGGCACCACCCTCGTGGCCGAGGAAGACACCGTCATCGTCTCCATCTCCGAGCCGCAGGTTGATGAGGAGCTCGAGGCTGCCGCTGAGGCTGCCGAGGACGGCGGCGCTGAGGCTGGCGCCGAGTCCGCAGACGAGGGCGCCGCCGAGGAGAAGGCCGACGAGGAGTAAAACTCCCCTCTCCTTATCACTCCTCATTCTCTAGCGCACCGCTGCCTGCATTCTTTCTCACTCCCTCCCCTACATACCGAGGGGGTGAGCGTGCAGGTGGCGGTGCGCTCTTGTGTCTTCACCCCAGCGGCTTAGAATGGCTGCGTGACTTCTTCTCCTTTTCTCGTCGTTGGCCTAGGAAACCCCGGGCCGAAGTACGCCGGAACTCGCCACAACATCGGCTTTGACGTGGCTGATGAACTAGCCCACGAGCTATTCGCTTCCTTTTCCGTTCACAAAAAGACAAACACGGATGTCGCCGAAGCGCGACGTGGCGATACCAAAGTGATCGTCGCCAAGCCGCGCTGCTTCATGAACTTGTCCGGCGGTCCCATCAAGGCACTCGCCCAATACTTCAATGTTCCTCATGATCACATCATCGTGATCCACGATGAATTGGAGCTCGACTTCGCCACCATCAAGCGACGCCTCGGCGGCGGGGACCACGGCCATAACGGCCTGCGCTCCACCACGAAGTCCCTGGGCACCAAGGATTATCAGCGGCTTTCAGTAGGCATCGGCCGCCCGCCCGGCCGTATGGATCCGGCCGCATTCGTGCTCAAGCCGTGGACTAAGCAGGAGGCCCACGAGATTCCCATCATCTGTGCCGATGCCGTCGATGAGATTCTTCGCGCGTTAGACTAGCCGCCATGAAGCTCGCTACTCTCCGCACCAGTTTTGGTACTTGCGCTATCCGCATCGACGGCCCCAACGTGGGCACCGAGCTGGATTATGAGGACGTCGGAGAATTGCTCGCCAGCCCCGATTGGAGCAAGGCCGCGCAGCTGTCCGGCGAGCCTGTGGTTTTCAACGATGCCGACCTAGCCCCCGTCATCCCGAACCCGGGAAAGATTATCTGCGTTGGCGTCAACTACGCCAAGCATGCCCGGGAGATGGGGCGCGAGCTTCCCACGCAGCCCACGCTCTTCATCAAGTTTCCGGAGGCCCTGACCGGGCCCTTCGACGACGTTTATGTCCCGGACTATGCCACGAAGAAGCTGGACTACGAAGGAGAGCTCGCCGTGGTCATGGGACGCCGCGCGCACCGGGTGAGCACGAAAGATGCGCTGGATTACGTGGCCGGCTATGCCATCATGAACGACTACACCCTGCGGGATTATCAGCGCGCCACCACGCAGTTCCACGCCGGCAAATCCTTCTACCGCACCGCCGGCTTCGGGCCGTGGTTGACCACGGCTGATGAATGGGCCCCGGGCAAGGCCGCGCGGCTCACCACGACCGTCGACGGCGACGTGCGCCAAGACGACAACACCGATGACCTCATCTTCTCCGTGGCCGAGCTCATCGCCTTCTGCTCCTCCCTCTACCCTCTCAATCCGGGCGATGTCATTGCCACCGGCACTCCGGAAGGTGTGGGCTTCGCGCGTGGTGAGGAGGCGCTGCTGGGCGACGGCTCCCGCACCCGCATCAGCTTCGAAGGGCTAGGGGCAATTGAGAACACTACGCGCTTCGGTGAGCCCCCTGCTGCCGGTGGCTGCGGCGAAGGCTGCACCTGTCACGGCCGTTAACAGTCAGCCATATCCAGGCTCTTCAGCGAGCACGCTCTGATTTCGATACGGTGAGGCACCACATTTCCCCCTGATTGACTGAGGAGGATGAGCCTCGATGACTCTTCATTCCCGTTTCACCGCCGCCGGCATCGCACTCTGCGCCAGCACCGCGCTGGTGGGGTGCTCGTCGGATAAGGAGGCCGAGCCCGCCCCGACGCCGACTCCCGCGCCGGTGGAAACCGTGACGGAAACGGCCACAGCGACGGGCACGGATGCTGGCGACGATGACCGTGATGATGACCGCGACGATGATGACGCTCAGCAGCCTGCCGGCACGGCTGGCGCCGGGGCCACCGGCAACGCAGAGGGCTCCGGCATGCTCAGCGGCGATGAAGCTTTTGAGAAAGCCTTAGCCCACGCCGGCGTTGATGCCCAGGCCGTCACAGAAAAGGAAGTCGACTACGACGATGGTGATGACGGCAAGGGCCCGCACTGGGAGATCGAGTTCAAGGCCAACGGCCAGGAACACGAGCTCGATGTCGACGCCGCCAGCGGCGCGGTGATGCAACACGAGGTTGACTGATCGCCAGTCTGATCCCCAGCTCCATCCCACGCACATCTCTAACCCCTGCGGTTAGGCATTTCCCCAGCTAAGAGGTAAATTTAAAGGTATGAGTTCACAGTCTAAGAAGTCTGCCACCAAGCCGCCGAAGCTAGACAAGCAAGCCTATGAGGACGAGCTTAAGCGCCTCCAAGCGGAGCTCGTCGAGATGCAGCAGTGGGTCGTTGAGACCGGCGCCCGCGTGGTCATCATTATGGAAGGCCGCGACGCTGCCGGCAAGGGTTCCGCCATCAAACGCATTACGCAATACCTGAACCCGCGTACCTGCCGCATCGAGGCGCTGCCGAAGCCCACCGACCGTGAGGCGGGCCAGTGGTATTTCCAGCGCTACATTGAGAAGCTGCCCACCGCCGGCGAGATCGTCATCTTCGACCGTTCCTGGTACAACCGCGCCGGCGTGGAGCGTGTCATGGGCTTCTGTTCCCAGCAAGAATACGTGCGCTTCCTTCACCAGGCTCCGCTGCTGGAGCACATGCTCATCGAGGATGGCGTCATCCTTCTTAAGTACTGGTTCTCCGTTTCTGATGAGGAGCAGCTCGCACGCTTTAAGTCCCGCCGCAACGATCCGCTGCGCCGCTGGAAGCTCTCCCCCATGGACTTGCAGTCCATTACCCGTTGGGAAGACTACTCGCGTGCCAAGGATGAAATGTTCGTCCACACCGATACCCCGTCCTCCCCGTGGTACACCGTGGAATCCGAGGACAAGAAGCGCTCGCGCATCAACGTGATCAACCACATCCTCAAGATGGTTCCGTACCAGCACGTAGAGCAGGATGTTCCTGAGATCCCAGATCGCCCCGAGCTCGAGGCCGAATACGTACGCCCGCCGCGCAATGAATTTGCCTACGTACCAGATGTCGCAGCCGATTTGGAGCGCGACAAGGTCAACGGCAACGGCTCCGGCAAGAAGCAGGGAAAGAAAAAGAAGGGCAAGAAGGACAAGAAAAAGAAGTAGTACTTTCGGCATGTACTACCATGGCCGTCTATGAGCTCTTCCCGCACCGCGCGTACCTTCCTGTCCTCGGTGCATTTGGGGGACGCGCTACTCGCAGGAGTCGCGGGGCTCGTAGCGGCCTTTTATTGTGCCTTGGCGTTTTCCTCTTCCGGAACGGTGGAAGTACTCGAGGCTCTCTTGTCGCTGCTGTTCATACCGTTCTTCCTCGTGTGGCGCTCGAGGCCAATCGTGAGCGCAACAGGATTCCTAGTTCTGCTCCTGGCCTGGGCTGTCATATGGATGAACCAGCTCCCCACCAATAGCGGCCTCACCCCGTGGGCGCTGACCGCCCCCATGGCCGTGTACACCACCTCGCGGTACATCACCCAGAGGCTGGTTCCGCGGGTGGTCCTCCTCATCACCGCACTCGGTACCTTTATCTCCCCCTTCATGTGGCGCATCGACACTGAGACTTACCTTCTGCGCTATGAGGTAGACACACCCTTCCTTGCCATGGTGGTGGCCCATTGGGCAGTGCTGGGCAGCACGTATTTCATCGCTGCCCGGTATTTTGACCGTGATCGCCAACGGGAGATACTAGCCCGCGAGCGCTTCCACCAGGCACAAGAAGAAGAACGCCTCCTCATTGCACGGGAACTGCACGATGTCCTTGCCCATTCCCTCACCCTGATTAAGGTTCAGGCTAATGCAGGCATCATTGCAGCGACTGCGGACTCCGGCGCGGCTGAAGAAGCACTTCTTTCGATCCGCGATAATGCGGATACCGCCCTGCGCGAGGTTCGCGGAATCGTCGCTGCCTTGCGCTCACCCCGACCCACGGCTCTGGAGCCTGCTCAACAACTTGAGCACATCGAAGGAATCCTCGAAGGCTTCCGCGCTGCTGGGCTGAAAGTCGACGCAAACCTCCCAGCTGAATACGCCGTGCCGTCGTTGGTGCAGATGGCATTGGTGCGCATTACCACGGAGGGCTTGACGAATGCTCTGCGCCATCAGGGCGTCGGCACGCATGTCGTGGTTGAGCTTGTACTTGATGACGCCGCCGCGCTCACCCTCACCTCCACCAATCCTCATCCCACGCCAAGCAACGTCGCGGGCAGCGGCGTGGGCTTAGTCGGAGTGGCGGAACGAGCTCGTTCGCTTGGCGGTCGCCTCGACTATTCCGGCGATGCTCATTCCTTTTCCTTGCACGCACAGATACCGATGAAGGAGACCAAGGATGCCACACAGCAGATCTAGAATCCGCGTCTTATTGGCCGATGATCAAGCAATGCTGCTCTCAGCGTTGTCTACCATCCTCACTGCGCAAGAAGACATCGAGGTCGCGGCAACCGCTGCCACTGGGGCGGACGCCGTGACAGCAGCACTAAGCCACCACATTGATGTGGCTATCCTCGACATTCGCATGCCCGGCATGGACGGCATCGGAGCGGCTCAAGCCATACTCGAGCGCAAGCCCGAGTGCCGCATCATCATGCTCACCACATTCAATGATGAAGAACTCGTGGCGCGGTCCATCTCCGCTGGCGCCCACGGCTTCCTGCTGAAGGATGCCGACCCAGAGGTTCTTGTGACCGCCGTTCGCAACGTGGCGCAAGGAGAATCGGTGCTGGCCGCCGGGGTAACCGGCCCAGTGCTGGAGGCTTATCGCTCGGCGCTGACGCGCGAAAACCTCAGCGCCCAGGAACGCCAAGGACTCAGTCTTGTAACACGCCGCGAGATGGAAGTGCTTTCGCTCATCGCGCGTGGTGCTACAAATGCGGAGATAGCCGCCGACATGGTCATCGCAGAAACCACGGTGAAAACTCACGTCTCCGCGCTCATGTCTAAACTCGCCGCACGTGACCGAGTGGCCCTCGTTCTCTTAGCGCAGCGTGCTGGGGTTGCCTAAGCTCCTACCACGGTAGGAGGTCTGCTCGCTGAAGACCATCATGCAGGCGGATTCCTTTATGATAAGCCCCGGCGATACTGCATTTTATGAATTGCGATATCTCTTTTGAGCACATCTCGAAGTCTTTTGGTCGGCAACGAGTCCTCGATGATGTTTCCTTCCGCATCTCCCCGGGCCGCGTGCATGCGCTCCTCGGGCGCAACGGGGCAGGAAAATCGACGCTCTTTTCCATCCTCTTAGGTCTCCTGCCGCCTGACTCAGGCTCCATCAACGTGGCGGGCCAACCTTGGAACCGCAATGTGCTTCGCCGCATTGGTGCCTCAGTGAACGGGCCAGCCTTTTATGGCCATCTTTCTGCCTCGGCGAATCTTCGCGTTCACGCTCGACTTCTGGGCCTTCCTGATTCCGAGATTGACCGGGTTCTCTCCATCGCTGGGCTCAACGGCGTTGGCTCCAAGAAGGCGAAATCCTTTTCCACTGGTATGAAGGCCCGCCTGGCGTTAGCACAAGCTCTCCTCGGCGATCCAGAGGTACTTGTTCTTGATGAGCCCCAGAATGGCCTCGATCCCCAAGGCATCAAGGAATTGCGAGAGCTACTACAACAACTAGCCGCAGCTGGGCACACCGTTATCGTCAGCTCCCACCAACTTGGAGAGGTCCTGCACCTTGCCCATGACATCACCGTCTTGGCCGAGGGCACGATTCGCTATTCCGGTTCCCTGCACGAGCTAGCTCCACGTGGTCAGTTGGAGGAGGAATTCTTCCGACTTACCTCACCTGGCCACCCCTCCCAAGCGCCTACCAACCGGGGAGGAGAGTCACGTGCCTAAGCACACTACTGTTCCTCGCCCGAGTTACCTTTCAGCAGAACTACTGCGCAGCCGTGGAAGCACCTTACAGTGGTTGCCTTTACTTGCTCTACCGCTGGTCATCATGACGGTGATCTTTTCATCTATGGCATCGGTGCACAGTGATGCCACAGGCGTCTTGGCTTGGCAATCCTTATTTGTTACCGGCATGTACGCCCCACTTGTTGCGCTATTCGCTGCGGTCCCAGAACACCGTGAGGCCGTTACCCGCAGCGGCGGGACGCAGTGGAGAAACCTCAACCCGCGTCGGGAGAACGCTGTCCGGCTTCTCGGCGTCATTGCCAGCATTGCGCTCTTCCACATGCTGAACTTTGGTGGTTCCTGGCTCGCTGTCGCCATCCAGGGGCGCGAGAACCACGAGCTTATCCTCGTCGCCGGGCTTTATTCTTTCCTTGGTGCACTTGGCATTGCCGGGCTTTCCGCTGCCTGTGCCCGCCGACTGGGCTTCGCCTTTACACTGGTTGCTGCGGCCTTGTGGCAAATGCTCAGCATCCTTCCGAGCACTGTTGAATCAGGCAAGTGGTGGGCCTTTCCCCCAGCATGGCCGCAACGACTGCTTTTACGCGCATTGCGTATTCACCAGAACTCGGTGCCTCTTGAACCACACGACCCACTTCTAAGCAGCAGTCCACTACCGGCTTTCATATTGTGCGTCATCCTCGCCGTGCTCGGAGCATTAGCCGCAGTCTACACGCCGCGACGATACCAGCCAATGTTCTCGCTGCGACACCGTTTCACGCGTTCTACAAAAGCCCAGGCTGACGCCGACGTGGCTGATACCACCGTGGAAAAAGCCCAAGTATGGCAGCCTACGAACCACCCACGTGCGGCGGCACAGTCCTCGCTGTGGTCTACGCTGCTAGGACTCCACCGTGCAGCTTTTAGCCCAGCGGTGTTCTCTTGCCTGATGCTCAGCATTCTGGCGCTAGGCTTTGTCGCCCTGCTCTATCCCGCTAACTACGTCGAAGGTTTCTTTTACTTCTTTCTGCTGCCGGTCGGCGCAGGTATTTTGCCTGTCCTCGTATGGCCGCGCATGTCAGATTCGTGGCCGCTGGTGTATATGGAAACACGGTTCGGCACATCCGGAATCCTCATGTGGTTTTTGTCCGTCATCGTGGCGGTTTGCGCTGCCGCATGCCTGACTAGTGCACTCGCAGGTGGCGATATCGCTGCCCAGCTTCTGGCTTTCCCCCTGGCGGTTGGGGTGGGCTTTGTCATCGCGGCCGTATCACTCATACTGGTGATTCGCCTCGGCATCGTGAGTGCTATCGCCCTCACAATCGTAGGGACGATCGTCTCCATCACGTTAGGCGGCGATGTCTTGGCAGAAACCGGCCTATGGATCCTTGCCTTCCCCGCCTGGCCTTTGGTTGCGCACTCACCTTTGCGCTATGCCGTCGCTGTGATGTTGGCCGCAGTGCTCGGTGTGGCTGCAACATTGCGCGCACGGCATTTACTCCATACTCGAGCGCTATCTTCCCGCTAAACCGACCAATCTGACGAAAGTCGCCCGGATTTTTCAATCTCAGCCCCTACTTTTGGCAAATCGGGCAGTTGCGTGTTTGAAACATCCTGGCAAAGCTAGGTCGCAAACCAGAGCAGGCCCTCAAAACAGCAACACCGCCCGCGCCATGCAGCGCGGGCGGTGTTCTTGTTCTAGCTCTTAGAGTTCAGAGACGTCAACGCGCTTCGGGTAGACCACCGGGCGGGCACCGGCCATGTCCTCGACGATGCGGATGACCTGGTTGGAGTAGCCGAACTCATTGTCGTACCACACGTAAAGCACGAGGTGCTTGCCGGAGGAGATGGTGGCGAGACCATCGACCACACCGGCGTGGGTGGAACCAACGAAGTCAGAGGACACAACTTCCGGAGAAGCGATGTAGGAGATCTGCTGGCGCAAGTCAGAGTGCAGGGACACGTTGCGCAGGAAGTCATTGACCTCGTCGCGGTCAGCTTCCTTCTCCAGCTCGAGGTTGAGCACAGCCATGGACACGTCCGGGGTGGGAACGCGGATGGCGTTACCGGTGAGCTTGCCCTCGAACTCCGGCAGAGCCTTGGACACGGCCTTGGCTGCACCGGTTTCCGTGAGCACCATGTTCAGGCCAGCTGCGCGACCGCGGCGGTCACCCTTGTGGAAGTTATCGATGAGGTTCTGGTCGTTGGTGAAGGAGTGTGCGGTCTCCACATGGCCATGAACCACGCCGTAGCGGTCGTTGATGACCTTGAGCACCGGGGTGATGCCGTTGGTGGTGCAGGATGCGGCGGAGAGGATCTGGTCGGAGTCCTCGATGTCGCCGTGGTTGATGCCGTAGACAATGTTCTTCAGATCGCCCTTGCCCGGAGCGGTGAGCAGCACGCGAGCCACACCCTTGGACTGCAGGTGCTGGGACAGTCCCTCACGGTCGCGCCACACACCGGTGTTGTCGACGACGATGGCGTTGTCGATGCCGTACTTGGTGTAGTCAATGTCCGCCGGGTCATTGGCATAAATCATCTGAATCTTGGTGCCGTTGGCCCAGATGACCTCGTTCTCCTCGTCAACAGCGATGGTGCCATTGAAGGCACCGTGGACGGAGTCACGGCGCAGGAGGGAGGCGCGCTTGAAGATGTCAATGTCACCCTTCTTGCGCACGACGATAGCGCGCAGGCGCACGCCGCCGTAGGCAGCCTCGCGGGCGATGAGGATGCGAGCCAAGAGGCGGCCGATGCGACCGAAGCCGTAGAGAACGACGTCGGTGGACTCCTTATCCACACCGGCGCCGACGAGATCCACGAGGGTCTCCTCGAGGTAGTTGCGCAGGTTATCGGAGCCGGACTCCTCGAAGCCGGTGGCCAGGCGGCCCAGGTCAATGGAAGCGGTGCCCAGGTTCATCGAGCACAGTTCCTTGAGAATAGGCAGGGTCTCTGCGGTGGAAAGCTCGCGCTCAGCGATGCGGCGGGCGTAGCGGTGCGCCTTGATGATGTCGATGTCGGTCACGCCGATGAGCAGACGGCCGTAGATAGAGGTGACAACGTTATTGTTGCGGTGCAGCTGGTGGATGAGCGGAATCATCTCTTGGGCCAGCTCCAGGCGCTCGTTCCAGTCCTCGTGCCCAATGTGCGCGTTCGAAGTCACGTGCTTTGTATCCTTTACTCGTCAAAAAGGGTGTAAAACTCTGTCCATCCGTAAATATTAACCGTTATTCATGCCCGTTTGGGTGTAGTTGAGCGAGGATCTCCGCCACACTACCCCCGCCAAGTTTCATTACATCGACACCTACGAGGCAATAGTCCACGTCCGCGTCAAGCTGGGCGCGACGAGGTTTCAGTAGCGCGTTAAGGTAGGGGTAGACCAAAGGCAGGTCCGGGTGTGCCCGCGTGTAGGCGGTCTCCAGCCCGCGGGCGTAGCGCCCGGAGAACGCGCGGGTGGACACCGTCTGGCCACCGCGGCGCAGAAGGCCACGGTTGTGTTCACTCGTCCCCGCTTCCTCGGAGAGCAGGAAGGCGGAACCACAGCTGACTGCTTTTACCCCCGGCCAGGCCAGGGCCGTGGCAACATCTTCCGCCGTGCGCAGACCACCCGCGGCAATGAGCGGAAGGTCCGTGACCTGGTGGACCGCCGCGACGAGTTCCTCGAGAGGGCGCTGATCGGGTTCCGCACTCGGGTCCCACACACCACGGTGCCCGCCAGCTTCAGGGCCCTGCACGCACAACACATCGATGCCGCGGGCGGCCGCGGCCTGCGCCTCCTCGGGGTTGGTGACCGTGGTCCACGCCTCTGCCCCAGCGTCATGGATGCGCGCGACCTCGTCCTCGCTAAAGACGCCGAACATCGACCACAGCACCGCTGCCCCACCCTCCAGCGCGGCGTCGAGCTTGTCCTGCCAGCCGAAGTTGAGGGAGACGTCGCCAAGCACGGCGCCCTCTTCGGCGGCGAGGGACTGCGCAGCGGCGAGTTCCGTTTCGGTCAGTGCGCGCTGCGGGTGAAAGATATTGACCCCGAAGCGCGTACCGGCACACGCAGCGATGGCCTCCCGCGCGGCGTCGACGGAGCAGGTTCCCAGCCCCAGCGCGCTGAAGGAACCGGCGGCGTCGGCGGCGGCCACTAGTTCAGGCGTGGTGGGCCCGCCCGCCATCGGAGCAGGTAGGACAGGGCAAGTGATAGTCTCAAGAAGTTGACTCATGGTTACCCAGCCTAAAGAAAACCATCAAGGAAGTAGTTGTGTCTGCCATCCGTGACTTTTTCACCCGCCTCTTTGGCCGCGCCGGCGAAGCACCGAATAAGAAAACACAGAAGGCCGCCGCCTCCGGACTTAACCCCTCGGATTTAAGCGCCGAGTGGCTCATCGTGGGTTTGGGTAATCCCGGCGCGAAATACGCCGCGACCCGCCACAATGTGGGGTACATGGCCGTGGATGATCTCCTCGCCGAATCTGGTGACATGCTCGAGCCTGTCACCGGACACCAACTCAGCGCGGCACAGCTCGAGCTTGGGGGCACGAAGGTCGTAGCGCTGCGCTCACACACCTACATGAACCTCTCTGGCGATCCCATCGCCCCGTTGGCCACGCTGCTGGGCGTTGCGGCAGAGAACATCATCGTCATCCACGATGAGCTCGACCTGCCCGCCGGCAAGGTGCGCATTAAGAAGGGCGGCAGCGAAAACGGCCACAACGGCCTTAAGTCACTGAGCGAGCGCTTGGGCACGCGCGATTATCTGCGCGTGCGTGTGGGTATCGGGCGCCCGCCCAAGGGCGGTTCCATTCCGGACTGGGTGCTCGCGCCTGTCGACGCCAGCGCTGAACTCGATTCCACCATCGCCACCGCTGCTGAGGCCGCCCGCCTCATCGTGACAGAGGGACTCAACAAGGCCCAACAGGAAATCCATTCCCGGGCTAAATAAACCCCCGGCGCGGCCACGCTCAACGCCCTACACTGTCCAAGTATGAGCCGCGCGAGCAAGAACCTGCCTTCTAATCATGACCCTCGAACAATTGTCATTACCGGTGCTTCGAGCGGGGTGGGCGCGGCCGCTGCCCGCATCCTTCACCAGCGCCGCCCGCAGGATTCGCTCGTGCTCGTGGGCCGGAACCCGGAAAAGACGCAGGCCGTGGCCGAAGAAATTGGTGCGTCCTTTCACGTGGCCAACTACGAGTCTTTGGGCCAGGTTCGCACCCTCGCAGAAGAGCTAAGCCAGTACCCGCAGATCGATGCCTTGGGCAATAATGCCGGCGGCATGTTCGACGGGCCCTTCGCCACCGCCGACGGCTTCGAGCGCACGTGGCAGATCAACGTCGTGGCGCCTTTTCTTCTGACCTCTTTATTGCGCGATACCCTGCGGGCCAGCGACGCCACCGTGGTGCAGACTGCTTCCTTGGCCAATGTCCTGTATTCCTCTTTCGATCCCGGTGACCCGAATACCTTTGAAAAATTCAGCGCCGAACGCGCCTATGGCAACGCCAAGTTGGGCGATATCCTGCTGACCCGCTACCTCGCCTCCCACGGGCTGACCTCCGTGGCCTTCCACCCGGGGATATTGAATACTGGTTTCGGGCATAACTCAACGAGCAGGACGAGCAAGCTCTATTCGACCACTGCGGCTCAATACGTCTTGGGCAAGGCGGACAAGGGTGGGGAGAACTTGGCCTACTTCCTCAGCGGCACACCGGGCATCCATTTCGACTCCGGCGAGTATTACAACCAGAAGCGCAAGCCAGGCCTGCAGCGGCCGATTGCGAAGAAGCTCTCCGTGGCCCGGCGCATCTTTGATGATCTGGGCCGCCAGCTCAATGTGGAGTGGTAGCAGGCAGCGGCTAAACTAGCCCGCATGAGTATTGCCTCCGAAGCTTCCCGCCGCCGCACATTCGCAGTCATCGCCCACCCGGATGCTGGTAAGTCCACGCTGACGGAGGCGCTGGCGCTCCACGCGCACGTCATCAACGAGGCCGGCGCGGTGCACGGCAAGGGCAACCGCAAGTCCACGGTTTCTGACTGGATGGAGATGGAGAAGGAACGCGGTATTTCCGTGGCCTCCTCCGCGCTGCAGTTCGAGTACGCGCCCGAGGGCCACGAGGGCGAGCCCTACATGATCAACCTGGTGGATACCCCGGGCCACGCGGACTTTTCGGAGGATACCTACCGCGTGCTCACGGCGGTGGATGCTGCCGTGATGCTTATCGACGCCGCCAAGGGCCTCGAGCCCCAGACCCTCAAGCTCTTCCGCGTGTGCAAGGCCCGCGGCCTGCCGATCATCACGGTGATCAACAAGTGGGACCGCGTGGGCCGTGAGCCGCTGGAGCTTGTCGACGAAATCCAGCTGCAGCCCACCCCACTGTACTGGCCGGTGGGTATCGCCGGCGACTTCCGCGGCTTGGCCCACATCAACGATGACGGCGAGGCCGATGAGTACGTGCACTTCCTGCGCACCGCCGGTGGTTCCACCATCGCCCCGGAGGAGCACTACGCGCCTGAGGAAGCCGCCGCGAAGGAAGAGGACGCCTGGGAAACAGCCGTGGAGGAGGCAGAGCTGCTGGCTGCGGACGGCGCCCTGCACGACCAGGAACTCTTCGAGCAATGCGTGACCTCCCCGCTCATCTTCGCCTCCGCGATGCTGAACTTCGGCGTGCACCAGATTCTGGATACCCTGTGCGCCATCGCCCCGGCTCCGCGCTCCCGTGATTCGGATCCGCAGGCCATTGAAGCGGCCACCTCCGCCATCGACGAGGTACGTGAGGTTACTGACGACTTTGCGGGCGTCATCTTCAAGGTGCAGGCGGGCATGGACCGCAAGCACCGCGATAACTTGGCCTTTATGCGCGTGGTCTCCGGTGAGTTTGAGCGCGGCATGCAGGTCAACCACGCCCAATCCGGCCGCAGCTTCTCCACCAAGTATGCGCTGACGGTCTTCGGCCGCACGCGTGACACCGTGGACACGGCTTACCCGGGTGACATCGTGGGCTTGGTCAACGCCGGTTCCTTGGCTCCCGGTGACACGATTTACACAGGCAAGAAGGTACAGTTCAAGCCCATGCCGCAGTTCGCGCCGGAGTCCTTCCGCATCCTACGCGCGAAGTCTTTGGGTGATTACAAGGCATTCCGCAAGGGCTTGGACCAGCTGGCTGCGGAGGGCGTGGTCCAGATTCTGCGCAACGATACGCGTGGCGATGCCGCCCCAGTCATGGCCGCGGTGGGCCCCATGCAGTTCGAGGTCATGCAGGCTCGCATGGAGGTCGAGTACAACGTGGAGACCATCACCGAGCCCATCCCCTACTCCGTGGCGCGCCGCACCGACGCCGAATCCGCGCCCGAGTTGGGCCGCCAGCGCGGCGTGGAGATCTTCACCCGCACCGACGGCGAGCTCATCGCGCTCTTTGGTGATAAGTGGAAGCTGGCCTTCATTGAGAAGGAGCACCCGGAGCTCACCATCGAAACCCTCGTGGCGGATTAGGCACAGCGTTTCCCTTAACTGCTGAGGAATTCCTTCCACGCCGGCCATTCCGCATAGGTCTGCGCGCGCCCGGCTTCATAGTTCGCGCGCAGCTTAGTCACCGAGCGCTCGGTCGAAGCCACCTGCATATCCTCTGGGAAGAAAAGCTGTGCACGCCCCTCCTTTTCCAGCTCCAGAAGCCGCTCCTTGGAGGCGTTGTACCGGGGCGGCCGGGCAATCATTGACTCCGCCACGGCAGGGTACTTTCGGAAGATTCGTCGCAGCGCCGCGGGCCGCCCTACCTCAGGCCGCACGTAGCCACGCGGTTTCGAGCCAAGGAACAAGAACTTTTCAAAGCCGGCCTTCTCCGCCTGCTCGATGAGGATGCCACCGGATTCCCCCATCGCACCGTCGACGTACGGTGCGCCATCGATAACACGCATCGGCATGATCAGCGGCAACGTCGAAGACGCGCGAACGCGCACCATCAGGTCCTCTTGTGTCTTTATGTCATTGCGCCCCCAGTACACGCTCTCCCCGGTATCGGCGCGCGCGGCGGAAATACACATCTGCGCCGGGTTGGCCTGAAATGCTTCCCAGTCAAAGGGCATGTCCTGATCGGCGGCCTTCTCATAGATGAACTCCGCATTGAAGTAGCCGCTACCGCGCAGCAGCGAACCCAGGCCACCGAAGCTGGGGTTCTTGGCAAAATCCACGAAGGATTCTTCCGAGCGGCTCACGTCGCGGGAGAGGAAGTTCACGGTGTGTGAAGAGCCCGCGGAAACACCTCCAACCCAGCCAAATTCCACCTCCTCCTTTAGGAGCTTGACGATGCACGCGGCGGTATAGGAATTGCGCATGCCGCCGCCTTCAATGACGAGTGCTGTATCTTTCGCGTCAATCACAGTGCCCGATGGTACCCCCGCGCTAGGATCGCGCCATGGGATTGTTTTCTGCGGTTAAGAATGCCGTCGACAAGCTTGGCGGCTCCAGCACTGTCCGTTTGGCCTCCCCGGATCCCCACGCCGTCGAGGTTTCTTTCGATCATCTTTCCGTGCACACTGCGAGCGGTCTCATCATCCTGGTTACCTCCCCTGCCGGTGCGCAGGTGCTCAGTGAGGTGGCGCGCTCCGGCGAATCTGCGCAATTACGTGGCCCTCAGACCACGGTGCATCTCTCCCCCACGACTAAAGAACAGCGTCCCGTCCACGACCCCAAGAAGGGATGGGCCATCCCGTTGTCGCTTGCAGAAAGAGAGACGCTGTCCCAACTCAACGCGGAGCCCGGCGATTATGAAATTTCCGAGTCACTCGCTGTGTCCGTCGAACCCACCCCTGAAGAAAGCTAGTCCGCCATGCTCATCCTCCCCTTCCAAGGGCACACACCCCGCATCCACCGCAGCGCCTGGATAGCACCGAATGCCACCATCATCGGTGACGTCACCATCGGGCCGGATTCTTCCGTGTTCTATGGCAGCGTGCTGCGCGGGGATGTTGGTGCCATTCGCCTTGGCGCCCGCGTCAATATCCAGGACAACTGCGTCATCCACGTCGAAACCACTGCGCCGTGTGTGCTGGAGGATGACGTCACCGTGGGCCACATGGCCATGCTCCACGGCACGCACGTGGGCGCGGGCACGCTGGTTGGAATGAAGTCTTCTTTGCTTTCCGGCTCCACCGTGGGCACAGGCTCTCTCATCGCCGCCGGCGCGGTGGTGCTCGAGGGCCAAAACATTCCCGCCGGTGCCTTGGCCGCCGGGGTGCCCGCCAAGGTGCGCCGTGCGTTGAGCCCTGAGGAATCCGCCGCCTTCATCCCGCACGCCGCGCGCTACGTCGACATTGCTAAGAATCAGGCGCCGCATGGCGACGCCCTCCCCCTCGACGAAGTCCTCTACGACTAGCACCGCAACTGCCGTTGTTGACAAAACTCCCGAGTCCGCCGCAAAAACTGACCAGAACTTTGGCAACTAGGGCAGTTCACTTTTGAACTCTTGCCCACCAGCCGGCTCGTTATAGAAGAGCAACGAGACCCATCACCACCAGGAAGGCGGCCACTCCGTAGCCGCTCCATAGTGCCACTGCTGCAGAGTTTTCCCGCGCCCACGCGAAGGCGCGACCAGCCCAGGAGTCTGGCTTCGCCCGCACAAGCGCGATGAAAAGCCCGCACACCGTGGGCAGCGAGAGCGCGAAGGTGGCATAGAAGAAAAGGCCTCCGTATTTAACGGTGTTGCTGAAATCCCCGGCAGCAAGGTGCATCAGCCCATAGAAAAAGGGTACGGAGGTCAAGGACTGGATAACACCCATGGCATAGCCCACCGCGACAGTCTTGGCCGAGGGCGTGCGCAGTGGGCCGAGGAGTTTCTGCACCATGTCATTGGGTTCGCCCTTGGAGCGCCAGGCCAGAAGGCCCAGCCCCAGGCCGATGACCACCAGACCCCAACCAAGCAGCGGTGATTCCAGCGCGGCGGCCACCTTGTCCTGGATACCGACGAAGACGAACATCACCACAGCAGCGGCGGTGAGCACGCCGAACCAGTCACCGACGATGACGAGGGCCGCGATCTTGCGGTAGCTCCCCCGCGGAAGCATGATGCCGATGGCCACCAGGATTCCGATGAGAAGCGCGTTGACGGAATCGGCGAAGGCATTCAGCACGGCTTCAAGCATGCGGGCTAGTCTACAGGCTCTTAGAGAACATTCATCTACTGTTTACCCCGCGCGCCCCCGACGCAGGCGAGCAAACGGTATGTTCGAAAAAAGTGTGCCACGTAACGAACCCCCAACTTACGCGTGTCAACATAGACTAGACCCCTGCTGGTACAGCACGTTTTGACCCCGACCCAAGAAGTGGAGAGACAAAAAATGAAGGTAGCGATTCTCGGCGGAGACGGCTTCTGCGGTTGGCCCGCTTCCCTTTATCTCTCCGACCAAGGCCACGAGGTCATCATCGTGGATAACCTCTCCCGGCGCGCCATCGATGAGGAGTTGGGCGCGGAATCCTTAACACCCATCGCCTCCATTGAGGAGCGCCTGGCCGCGTGGACCGAGGTTTCCGGCAAGACCATCGGCTTCCGTAACCTCGACGTGGCCCAGGACTACGACGGCTTGCTGGAGTTCCTGAATACCGAACACCCGGATGCGGTGGTGCACTTCGCTGAGCAGCGCGCCGCCCCCTATTCCATGAAGAATTCGCGCACCAAACGCTACACGGTGGATAACAACATCAACGCCACCCACAACTTGCTCGCCGCCATCGTGGAATCTGAGCAAGATATCCACGTCGCCCACTTGGGCACCATGGGTGTCTACGGCTACGGCACCGCCGGTATGAAGATTCCGGAGGGCTACCTGGATGTGCAGGTGGATGCGGGCGAGAATGGCGTCGTCAAGCAGCAAATCCTCTACCCCTCCAACCCGGGCTCGGTCTACCACATGACGAAGGTCCTGGACCAGCACCTGTTTGCCTACTACGCCAAGAATGATGAGCTGCGCATCACCGACCTACACCAGGGCATCATCTGGGGCACGCACACTGAGCAGACCCAGAAGGACGAGCGCCTCATTAACCGCTTTGATTATGACGGTGACTACGGAACGGTGCTCAACCGCTTCCTCATTCAGGCCGGCATTGGTTATCCGCTGACCGTCCACGGCACCGGCGGACAGACCCGCGCCTTTATTCACATTCGTGACATGGTGCGCTGCATCGAGCTAGCCCTGCAGAATCCGCCGGCACGCGGGGAGCGCGTCAAGATCATCAACCAGATGACCGAAACCCACCGCGTGCGTGACCTGGCAGAACTACTGGCGAAGATCTCTGGTGCGGAAGTGGCTTATGTGCCGAACCCGCGCAAGGAATCCGCAGAGAATGAACTCCACGTCACCAACGACACGTTCCTCGAGCTCGGCCTGGAGCCGACCACTTTGTCGGAGGGGTTGCTCCACGAGGTGGAGGAAGTCGCGCGTAAGTACGCCGACCGTGTTGACCGCTCCAAGATTCCAGCCCAGTCGCTGTGGACGCGCCAGCAGCACGCTGGTGTTCCCGAAGCCTTGGCCAACGGCGCGGACGCTGCGGAGGCTTAAACCTTCGTGCGCATCGCTATCGTTACCGAGGTCTTCCTGCCCAAGATCGACGGCGTGGTCACCCGCCTGACGCGCACGCTGGACCAGCTGGCCGCGATGGGCCATGAGGTGCGGATTTTTGCCACAGGCAAGGCCCCTGACACCTATGCCGGCTTCGAGGTCACCCGCATCCCCAGTTTGTCGCTGTGGGTCTACCCGGAGATTAAATTCGGTTTGCCCTCGTGGAAATTCTTCAAGGAAATCCGGGATTTCGATCCCGATGTCATCCACGCGGTCAATCCCATTTGGACCGCGGCCCTCGGCGTCTTTGCCGCGCAGCGCGATGCCGTACCGCTGGTAGCCAGCTTCCACACCAATGTCCCCGAGTACGTTGAAGCGCTGGGGATTGGGTGGACTAGGCCGCTGACCGAAGCCGCGCTGAAGTATCTGCACAACCAGGCTGCGGTGAACCTGTGCACCTCCGGCCCCATGGTGGATAAGGCTCGGATGATGGGGATCCGCAACGTGCAGCTGTGGCCCAAGGCTGTTGATACGCAGACCTATCACCCCAGTCGCGCCACGGAACAGATGCGCGAGCGCCTGACCGACGGTAACCCGGATTCCCCGTTGGTGACCTATATCGGCCGCGTCTCCAAGGAGAAGGACTTGGAACGCCTCGATCACGTGATGGAACTGGTGAGGGCACAGCTTAGCGACGCCCGCCTGGCCATCGTCGGCGATGGCCCCGCCTTGGAGGAGCTCAAGTCCAACTTCGATCCTGCGCACACCGTATTCACGGGCTACCTCTCCGGCGAGGAGCTCGCCGCCGCCTTCGCCGTGGGGGATGTCTTCCTCTTCCCCTCCGCCACAGAGACCTTGGGACTCGTGGCTCTCGAGTCCTTCGCCTCTGGGGTTCCGGTCATCGGCACGAATGCCGGCGGCATCCCCTTCGTTATCGAAGAAGGCGTCACAGGACATCTCATCGAGCCCGACGCTGACGACACCGCGTGGGCCAGCGCCGCTCTCGGCCTCCTGCGTGATTCCTCCCGCCGGGCGCAGATGGGACAGGCCGCCCGCCGCGAAGCTGAAAAACATTCCTGGGTAGAATCCACCCAAGCCCTCCTTCAGGCCTACGAGGAGGCCATCGAGCACCCCTTCCGCAGGAATACAAACTAGTCAAGGAGACCCATGGATTCAGCCCAGAACCTGTACTCCGCTGGCGCCTTTATCCAAGCCGGCATCGACGCCACGTTTGCCTCACGCCTAGGCGTCGTTCGCGACGTCGAGGTGAATTTCATTCCCACCGATTCCGTATCAGCAGCCTCGGAGGAAGGGCAGCCAGACCTGGATCAACGCGCCGTCGTGCGTTTTAGCACTGATTCCGGGGTCTATGATTTCGATGGACTGCGTCTTGCCACCATCCACAACGGGGAGCTTCGCTGGGCCACCGGCATGGCAGAGCACGCACCGCAGCCGGAATTCCACGGGCCACAACCTGACTCTGCCCTGCTGCGCGGCTTGGCACGACGGCTGGTGGGCGACCGGCCTGTTGTCCGCGTCCCACAGGGCGATGGCGAAGCATTGGTCGCCGTCGATTTCGCGGAGATTAACCCGGATCCCCGGGTGAGCATCCTGGCCGGAATTGAGCACTCAGGGGACGTCACCGGTGGCGTCGACGAGCGCCTAGCCACCGCCGAGTTGTCCTGCTACCTGGGCATTCCGCAGAGCCACGTGGAAAATCTCGCGCTTTTCCACGGCTCCCGGACCGTAGCTCTCCCCCAGGCCCCGGGCCGCGCTGGGCTCAGCGCGCGCGAGGTGTTGGCCGACGCCCACTTCCTCGCCACCGAGCACAACTTCTTCTTGGAGGCCCGCTTCCCCAACCTGTGGGCGGACCTTGATCCTGTAACCTCGCGGACCGTTGTAAACTCCGATTACGGCTCGCTCACGGTGCCCGCGCACCTCATCGCGACGATCGACGCCTCCACGAACATCTTCACCTGGGCCTGGGCAGACGAGCTAGCCGGTTCCTTGTCCGCTCAGGCCGCGGGTAACCTGCGCCGTTTCGGATATGACCAGGCCATCCCCGAGTTGATTCGGGCCCGCGTGTCCATCACTGAGGCACGCTCTGCACGCTTGCCACAGCTGGCCATGCCAGTTCTGGGCCTGTGGACCTTGCTGCCGGTGCAGCTTCCCGACGGCCGCCAAGGCCTCGCGCTATCCAATGCCCCCGCGTTCCACCTCCCCGCACCGACTCCGGCGGCCACGCAAGCCACCCTCAACGTTGCGGTGCCGGCAGGCGTAGACGAGCAGCGGGCGCGCGCTGCCTACCACCGGGCGCGCCCCCTATAAGTGCTCGGACAGCGCTGAAAGCATGTGCAGCTGGGAGCGTTAGGAGTTCAGCACGGCGCGGAACTCCTCGACGTCAACCTCCTCTGTGGTGGCCGGGTTAAACGCTGCGTCCTGAGTCTTGTCCACTAGTACCGCGCGCACGCCCTCAGAAAAGTCGGGACGGCGGTACATATGCATGCCCAGCTTGAGTTCCAAAAGGAGGGCCTCGCGAATGTCGTCGACACCGGCCTCTGCCTCATAAAGCTCGTTAGCCGCGATAATGGCAGCTGGGCACGCCCCTGCCATAAGGCGGCGGACCTCACCGGCAATGAGCGGGCGCTTGTCCAGCTCCGCGGAGATTTCCTCCCACGTTGGCAGGGCAAACGTCTCCTCCAGGTCCTTGGCCACCTGCTCCAGCGGGGCGGGCTCTTCGGGTGCGGGCAGGGCGAGGTCCTCCAGCGCGGCATCAATACCGCGCTCAATGGAGGCCTCAATCAGCTCGTGTGCATCCTTGACAACGTGGGTTGCCACGCCAGTCCACAACATGTCTGCGGCATACATGCGGTATCCACTAAGACCCCAGAACTTGGCCAAGCCCGGTGAGGCGATACCGCGGGTGCCCACCATGCGCTGGGCCGCATAGGCCACACCGACGTCGGTGACATAGCCGATGTTCATCTCCGGCATCGAGGCGAAGGCCTTTTCCGTCACCACGCGGTGCGAGCCGTGCAGAGAAATGCCCAATCCACCGCCCATGACAACACCGTCGATGACGGCGATATAGGGCTTCGGGAACTCTGCGATATCACCGTTAGTGAGGTACTCGCTGGCGAAGAAGGCATCGACCTCCTCCAGCTTGCCTTCCGCGATTCCCTCCCGCGCGTGGCGCACATCGCCGCCCGCGCAAAATGCCTTAGGGCTATTGGAGTAAATCAGGACCTGCTCAATCTCATCGTCCTGCGCCCACGTTTCGAGGGAGCGGCGGATGATATCGATCATGTCCGGGGTCAACGAGTTCAGGGCCTTCGGCCGATTGAGTTCGAGGACTCCGGTATGGTTGCGGACGGAAACGAGTACTGGATCAGTCGTAGTCATGCGCACCAGTGTTCCATATCACACATGTTTCAGCCACCTGTTTTTGAGGCTGGTTTTAACATCGACCCCTGCTTCTAAACCCAACCTTCAGATTGGTGTGAATTTCTTGCTCCCACAGCTTGTTGCTCTTGACATGGACGGCACCCTCCTCGATGCCCACGGTCAGCTGCCCGCAGACTTTTCAGAGCTTGAGGAGCTCGCCACTGCCCGCGGCTGCGAGCTGGTTCCGGCCTCGGGACGCCAGCTGGCCACCCTACAAGACATGTTCCCAAAGGGTGGCACATTCATTGCCGAGAACGGCTCGGTGATTTTGCGCAGCAGCGAGATCATCGCCACCTTCCCGCTGCAGGAAGAAACCGTGCGCGCGGCGCGCGAGGCCGCAGCCGCCATCAGCGAGGCGCACACCGTCGTTCTATGTTCTCCGGAGACCGCCTACGTGGCGCGGGATGTCACGCAGGCAGCACGCGCGGAGATTTCCAAGTATTACAAGGCGGTCACGTGGGTCGACGACTTGGACGACGTCCCCAATAGCGACATCATCAAGATCGCCATCTTCTGCGAATCCGGTTCCGAGGCTCACCTCTACGAGCCGATTCGTCGCGCCGTACCGGAGGACAACGTGGCGGTATCGGGCAAAGTCTGGCTCGATGTCATGGCCCGCGGCGTGGATAAAGGCGCAGCCTTGCTCAAGCTCGCTGAACTTGCCAACGTTCCAATCACCGCCACCGTGGCCTTCGGTGACTACCTCAATGACCTCGAAATGCTGCGCGCCGCTGGGACGGCTATCGCCATGGACAACGCGCATCCGAAGCTGAAGGAAATAGCGGATATTATCGCGCCTGCCAATACCGACAATGGTGTGAGCACGGTGCTGCGCCAGCTTCTGCGCACCTAACACGCTCCCAGGAAACCTTCCCGATTCTCTGCCACCACCCGAGTAGGATTACCCCGGTTCCCTAGACCCCAATCCCTTACGTGTGGAGTGTTCAGTGAAGAAGTTCCTGCGATCCCCTGGGCCCCGTGTCCCTCGTCGGGCCACGGACACCTCCCTTGAGCTGAACCCGGGGTCCCTCCCCAAGGCCTCCGCTGTGCGCAAGGCCAAGCTGCACAAAGCCCGCGAAGCCGCCGAGGAAACCCCCTCGCCGCGCCGCCGCCCGCTCCCGCGCCCAACTCGGCCGCAGCGTATTCAATCTACCCGGCCGCAGTGCGACGAACAGCCCCGTCCGGCGCGGCCGGTAGAACGGATCGCCAAGGCCGCTTCGCAGCCCCCAGCTCAGCCCACACCCGCCGAGAGTTCCCCCGAACCACGGCCTGAGAATGAGATATCGCGCGCCTTGGCGCGGCGCTCGCAGCCCGTCGGCACACCGACGAGCAAGCAGCTCAAAGCACCACGCCGCTCCCGCGAGCAGCGCCAAACCGCGCGCCAGGGCAACACGAAGGGCGCTGACACTCCAGCGGTGCCGAAAGAATCCCCCACCGTCACGCGCCAGCGTCGCGCGCGCCTGCGCCCGGTACCGGGCCTGGATGGGCTGCGCGGTCTCGCGGTCTTGGCGGTCGTGCTCTACCACTTCTTCGGGGATCTACTCCCTGGCGGCTACCTCGGCGTCGACATGTTCTTTGTCCTCTCCGGTTTCCTCATTACCTCGCTGCTCGTGCGCGAGTTCGCCGTGACCGGGCGCATCAGCCTCACCGACTTTTGGATCCGGCGCTTCCGGCGCATCCTTCCGGCTGCGCTCGTCGTCTTATGCCTGTGTACGGCCCTCGTCGCGGTGATCGGCGGGGACCTCGCCGTGGGGATCCGGGAACAATTCTTGGGTACCTTCTTCTTCGTCAACAACTGGACCCAAATCGCCACCAGCCAGACCTATTTTGCGCCCAATGAGGTGCAAGTCTTCGCCCACTACTGGTCCCTGGCCGTTGAGGAGCAGTTCTACCTCCTGTGGCCTCTGCTCATGTTTGGCGCTTTCGCGCTGTCGCGACGCCAACCCAAGCGCCTGCCCATCGCGCTCTCTCTCGTCCTCGCAGCCGCCTCCGCTGCCGCGATGGCGCTGCTGTTCACTCCGGGCGAAGACCCTACCCGTGTTTATTACGGCACCGATACCCATGCCTTCGGCCTCCTCATCGGTGCGCTGCTGTCCCTTCTTCTCACCTCGACGTCGAAGGAGGCGAAGGCGGACTCATGGGCGTCGACAAGCACAGGCGTTATCGCCGGCACCGTCGGAGCCCTCGCCCTGGTTGGTTACCTGGCGCAGCTGGTGTGGATGAGCGCAGACCTTGGGGTCACCTACCGCGGCGGCCTGGTCCTCACCAGCCTCCTCGGCGCGGCAATGATCTGGGGTGTGGTGCGTGAGACCGGACCTCTCACATGGCTCTTCCGCACCCGGGTGATGCGGTGGCTGGGCCAGCGCTCCTTCTCGCTCTACCTGTGGCATTGGCCTGTGGTGATGATCCTTCGCGAGCTGTCTGATGCCCCGGCGTGGCTGCTGGGTTTGCTCGCGCTTCCTCTGTCCTTCCTATTGGCTGAGGTGACGTATCAGTTCGTGGAAAACCCCTTCCGCCGCGCCGGGTATATCGCCACGTGGCGCACTTACTGGGCTTCGCGCCCCACTGTGGCCGAGATGAAGGACGGTTTCGGCAAGGCCATGTGGCCTGCCGTGCCCGCCATGGTGATCTTCTCCGCGCTGGGCGTGGCCTATGGGCTGGTCACGTCACAGGACCAGACCGAGCTGGAGCGAGAATTGGAGCGCATGTCCCAAGCCAACGAGCAGGCAGCGGCATCGGCAACACCGACAGAGACCGAGAAGCCCGCAGAAAAGCGCGCTCTGCCTGCGGGCACGGCGATCAACGCGGTGGGTGATTCGGTCATGCTTGCTGCCTCCGAAGCCCTCAACGAGCGTTTCCCGGGGATTCTCATCGACGCGGAAGTGTCCCGCCAATATGCCGAGGCGATTGCAGAAGTCCGGCAGCTGAAGGAATCCGGTCAGTTACGCTCCACCGTCTTTGTGGGGCTGGGCACGAACGGATCGGCTGCAGACGGCGAGATGGACGAACTCCTCACCATCCTCGGTTCCGATCGCACGGTTATCCTCGTCGTGCCCTACGGCGAGCGCGACTGGATGGGGCAGGCACGCGCAGAGATTATCGAGGCCGCCAAAGAGCACGACAACGTCTACGTGGCCGACTGGTGTGGCATGGCCCAAGAGAACCCGGCGCTGCTCTACGACGACGGCGTGCACCCACAGGCCGAGGGCGCAGCGCTGTACGTGCAGGCGCTTTCCGACGCCCTCGAGCAGTACTCCCGCGGAGAAAAATCCATCACCACGGGCTGCTCGCTCTAGCCTTCGGCCGCTCTCGAATCAGCTGCTCTCCAATCAGGGCAGTGCGCTAGCAGCATCGCCCTAGCAGCACTGCCCTAGTTGCCAAAGATCTGGCCAGATCCTGCGGCAGGACCTATAACTTTGGCAACTAGGGCAGTTGACAGGATTCGCCTCTAGGCCCGAGCACATAGAAAACGGCCGGGGATGTGCCTCCCCGGCCGTTCTCGCTGTGCCGATGCTTGTGCGCTTCCGGTGTTACTGAAAGCTGCTCAATCTCCTAGACGGAAAATTCAGCCATCTTATCCCATTGCGTTTTACCTGGGATGTGAGTATTGATGATGTCCGGCGTCTCCACCAGGTACTTCGGGAACTCCTCGCAGGAGCGTTTGAAGTGCTCAGTGTTGACGTGGTCAACGTCGGTGCCGTCCTTGTAGGACTCGAGGAGCAGGAAGCGCTGCTTGTCTTCCGGATCGCGGAACCACTTGAAGTCGATGCAGCCGGGCTCTGCCTGGCAGGCCTTGGTGTACCAGTCGATCTCGTCGAGGAAGGTCTCGGCGTACTCGGGCTTGACGTGGAACTGTACGTTGATCAAAATCATGGGCCCCACTGTAACCTGCTCCATGAAAACGCGCAGAAGGCCTTGTAAAAAGCCTCTCGGGAGAATTAGTTGTTGAAGAAGTACTCCGCCACGTAGACGTAGGTTCCGTCAAAGGCCTGGGCGACGCCGAAGCCGGTGCCATCCGTCTTGGTCACGGGCACGTCGCGGTTGAGCCAGTCCACGCGCTCCTTGGCCTCAGATTCGGTGAGCTTGTAAATGTTGCCGCTGCCCTCCTCCAGGTGGGTCAGCCCATCGCCTGCATTGTCGTGGAAGGTGACCTTGCCAGCTGCTGCCTGGTTTGCCCACTCCTGCGCGATGTTCTTGGCGTTGGCATCCTCGTGGTGGCCCTGCTTGAGCAGGTGGGCATGGGTAGCACCAACAAGTTCGCCGGCGACGGCCGGGGTCGGCTTCTTGATGAAGCCCGGCAACTGGACGTTAAACTGCTTCGCCAAGTCATAGGCCTGCGCAGGCAGCTCGATCTCTAAAGAGTTGACCTGCTCAACGGCCTGGGAGGACAGCTGGTTTACGTCCTGCAACTGTGCGGAAGAGGAGTTGACCGGGGCGGCCTGGGCAGCGGACACCGACAGAGCAGCGGTGAGGGTGGCTGCCACGGCGGCGGTGGCGGACATGCGGGAAACACGACGGAAAGAATTCATGCCTTCAACCGTGCCACAAAAATGCTTCGGCGGAAAAAGACTAACCGCTCATGTGGGATTTTCGATACCACTTTGTTATCACTTGCCGGTGGCTGCATGCCGACATGGAAGAATAGCCAAGGCTGGCTTTAGCATGGATTTTTTAACGAGTATCCGAAAGGTGATCACTGTTGCTGGACGTCTTAACCGGTTTCGCCATCATTTTTGTGGTTATCGGCGTGGGCTTCATTATGGCTCGGCGCGGCGTTATCGGCGAAGGTGAGGCGCGCCTGCAATTCAACCGCACGGCGTTCTGGGCGGCGACCCCAGCGCTGATCTTTTCCAGCGTGGCCGCCTCTGATACCGCGGCCTTTGCCTCGCCGGTTGTCGCCGTCATCGCGATAGCTTCGGTCGCCACCATGGCCTTGTATTGGATGCTGAGCGCGTTATTCTTCCGACGCAGTGGAGCCGAGACCATGGCCGGCGCAGCCGCAGCCAGCTACTACAACTCCGTCAACATCGGCCTGCCCATCGCCACCTATGTCATCGGTGATGCCACCTTTGTGGTGCCAGCGCTCGTACTCCAGATGGCGGTACTCTCGCCCTTCATCATCGCCGGCCTCAACGCCCAGGGAACGAGCCTGCGTTCGGTTTTAAGTTCCGTGGGCTCAGGACTGACAGCCCCAGTGGTCATCGCGGCGATTGCCGGCTTCATCGTGTCCGCAGCAGGCTGGCACGTCCCCGACGTCATGATGGCTCCGCTCGAAATCCTTGGTGGTGCCTCCATCCCGATGATCCTGATGAGCTTTGGCGCCTCACTCACCGGCGACGGGCTGTTAGCCGTTGACCGCCTGCCGACGATTACCGCCACGGTTCTCAAGCTCATTGCCATGCCGGCGATTGCGCTGGCGGCCGGCTTGGCGCTGGGGCTGAGCGGCAACGAGCTCTACGCAGCGCTCATCTTGGCTGCGCTTCCGACCGCGCAGAACGTCTACAACTATGCCGCGACCTACCAGTCGGGAGAAACGGTGGCGCGCGATACGGTCTTCCTCACCACCTTCCTCTCGCTGCCGGCGATGCTGGCTATCGCTGGGTTCTTTGGGTAGGGCTGGTTCTACCCCTCGAGCTTTTCCCCGAGTTCCAGCCATTCCATTTCGAGCTCTTCACGCTCGGAGGCGATGGCCTTGAGCTCGGAGTCGAGCTTCGCTAGCTCATCGCTGTCCCCCTCACCGGAGGACATCTTCTCTGCAGCCACCGCCATCTTTTCATTCAGCTTCGCCGTCTTATCGTCGAGCTTGCTCATTTTGCGCTCCAGCGCATTCATCTTCTTGGTCAGCTCGCGCTCCTCCTGGGAGCTCAACCGCTTGGCCGGGGCGGCATCCGCACTCTGCTCATCAGAGTTCTTGGAGGCTTCTCCCAAATCGAGAACGCCGCGGGCGGTGGCGGCCTCCATCTCCTGGCGGCGGCGCAGGTATTCCTCGATTCCGCCCGGCAGGTTGGTGAGCTTGCCATCCCCAAATAGCGCATAGGTGTTGTCCGCGATGCGCTCGATGAGGTAGCGATCATGCGAAATGACCACCAGCGTGCCCGGCCAAGAGTCCAACAGGGACTCCAGTTCCTGCAGGGTATCGATGTCGAGGTCGTTCGTGGGCTCGTCGAGAAGCAGCACGTTTGGCTCCGCCATGAGCACGCGGGTCAGCTGCAGGCGACGGCGCTCACCGCCGGAGAGGTCGCCGACCGGCGTGCGCTGGCGCTTGGCGGAAAAGCCCAAGCGCTCAGCTAGCTGGGACGCGGACAGTTCCTTCTTACCCAGGTGAACGTAGGTGGCGACGTCTTCGACGGCGTCGAGAAGCCGGCGCTGTGGATCCAAATCATCGAGTTCTTGGCGCAGCCACCCCAGGCGCACGGTCTTACCCTCGATGCGCTTGCCCGCGGCAAGCTCTACTTCCCCAGCAAGGGCGCGCAGCAGCGTGGTCTTGCCGGAGCCGTTAACGCCGACGAGGCCGATGCGCTCGCCCGGCGCGAGCCGCCAGGTGAGGTGGTCCACCAGCATGCGACCGTCCGGGGTCGTGATCTTGGCGTCCTCCAGCTCGATGACGACGCGGCCCTGGCGCTGCTTGGAGAAGGCCATGAGTTCGACCTTGTCGCGCGGTGCGGGGACGTCGGCGATGAGCGCCTCGGCTGCCTCGATGCGGTAGCGAGGCTTCGAGGTACGAGCCGGTGCCCCGCGGCGCAGCCACGCCAGCTCCTTGCGGGCCAAGTTCTGGCGGCGCTGCTCAATAGCATCGGCTTGGCGGGCGCGCTCGGCGCGGGCGAAGGTCCAGTCGTTATAGCCACCCTCGTAGGCATCGACGACACCGTCGTGCACCTCCCAGGTAGTGGTGGCCACGGTGTCGAGAAACCAGCGATCGTGCGTGACGACGACGACCGCTAGCTTGCGCGAAAGCAGGTGGCTGGCCAGCCATTGCACGCCTTCGACGTCGAGGTGGTTGGTCGGCTCATCGAGCACCACGATGTCGAGGTCTTGAACGAGTGCGGCAGCCAGGTTGACGCGGCGGCGCTCACCACCGGAGAGCGAGCCCACAGGGGTGTCTAGCCCTAGGTCAACAATGCCGAGGCCGCCGAGGACATCGCGCACCTTGGCGTTAGAAGCCCACTCGAAGGTTTCCAGCCCGAGCGGCTCGATGATGGCTTGGGCGATAGTGAGCGACTCCTCTAGTTCGAATCGCTGGGTTACCACCGCCATGCGCAAATCCGAGTTGTGGGACACGCGGCCCGAGTCTGGGGATTCGATACCGGTGAGAACTTCCAGCAGCGTAGTTTTGCCGCCGCCGTTGACGCCGACAATGCCGATGCGATCACCGGTTTGCACGCCGAGGGAGACCCCGTCCAGCAGGGTCTTAAGACCAAAGGACTTGGTTACGTTTTCGAGGTTAATGAGGTTCGCCATATCGAGAGTTCATCTTAGTGCCTCAGCGCGGTTACCCCCGCACCATTACCTTTATTGATATTGATTTTCACTTCCAATACTCTGGCGCACTATGAAAAAAGAACGTCTCGCCCTGTGCGCCGCACTTTCCGCCACGATCCTCACCATGTCCGCTTGCTCCTCCCCTGACAGCGAGGAATCCACGTCGCCCTCCAGCACTGAAGCCTCCCACGCGCATGCCGAGCACGGCGATGGCCATGACGGGGAGCACAGCCATGACGGCTTCGAAGCCGCTGAAGGTGAGACTGAGGTAGCCGAGCTGCCAAACCGTATCCTTCTTTCGCACAAGAACGGCCTCACCACGCTCGACGGCGAAACCGGTGAGGTCATCGAGAGCGAAGATCTGAAAGCATTCCTCCGTCTAAGCGATGCCGGCGATAACCGCCACATCATGGTGACCAAGGGCGATAGCTTCCTCACCTTCGACACGGGGCGCATCACCAAGCCCCACGGCGACCACAAGCACTACTACGCGGCGCAGCCGCAGCTTCTCAGCGCAGCCATCGACGCACCGCACGCCGGTCACGTGGTTCACCACGACGGCTTTACCGCGCTCTTCTCCGACGGCGATGGTGTGGCACGGATTTACAAGACCGAGGACATCGGCAAGGAAGACGCCAAGCCTGTCAACACCGTCGAGACAGGCGCTGCGCACCACGGTGTGGCCGTCCCGCTGAAAGACGGCTCCGTGGTCACCACGAAGGGCACGGAAGACGAGCGCCACACCATCCAGCACCTCGACAAATCCGGCAAGGTCCTTGCGGAAACCACTGAGTGTCCTGGCGTCCACGGCGAAGCTGCCGCCGGCAACGGTTCCCTTTTCTTCGGCTGCGAGGATGGGCCCGTCGTCTTCGACGGCACTGAATTCCACAAGATCGACGTCTCCGCATACGCGGGCAAGGACGGATACCAGCGCTCCGGCAATTCTGCGGGTTCGGAGGAATCCAACATCATCTTGGCAGACAACAAGACCGACAAGGATGCCGACTTCGAGCGTCCCACCTCAGTGACCCTCATCAATACGGAGGACTACTCTGCCAAGAAGGTCGAGCTGGGCGAATCCTATTGGTTCCGCTCGTTGGCCCGCGGCCCCTTGGGTGAGGCACTAGTCCTCACGACCGACGGCAAACTCAACGTCATCGACCCAGATTCCGGCGAGGTAACAAAGAAGATTGACGCTATCTCCCAGTGGAAGGAAAACGAGGAGTGGCAACAGCCGGGTCCGATCCTCAAGGCGGCAAACGGCTATGCCTACGTAACGGATGCGAACAAGCAAGAACTGGTGGTCCTTGACCTCCTCGGCGACCAGGAAGCACAGCGCTACAAGCTCGACTTCAAGCCCGTGGAGATGGCCGTTCTTTAAGGACCGCTAACTAATGCAACGCGGGTGCTAGACCAGCGTTGCTCCGGTTGCGGGGCCTGTGGTCACCAGGCCACGGGTTCCGCGGTTATCGGCGCAGACCTGGGCCACCACTTCCTGTGCGGTCTCCTCGTCCTCGCAGAGGAAAGCACAGGTCGGCCCAGACCCGGAAACGATGCCCTTGAGGGCGCCGGCGGCCTCACCGGTGTCGAGAATCTTGCGTAAGTCCGGACGCAGAGAGAGTGCTGCCGGCTGGAGGTCGTTGTGCATCACCGCGGCAAGTTCGTGGGGGTTGCCGCCGACGAGGGCTTGGCCCACGGCTTCCGTGTCCAAGTGTGGTGTGCTTCCACGGCCGGCAGCGCGCAGCTCATCCAGCTTGCGGAAGACAGAGGGTGTGGACAAGCCCTCCGCATTGGTGATGATTGCCCAGATATAGCGCCCGCGCGAGAGCATCGGGGTCAAGAGTTCGCCGCGCCCGCGCCCCAAGGCCGTGCCGCCCATGAGGGTAAAAGGCACGTCGGAGCCCAGTTCCGCGGCGAGTTCGTAGAGCTTCTCCATGCTGAGAGCTTCACGTCCGAATTCGGTACTCAAAGATTGGTTGGCCAAAAGCAAGGCGGCCGCGGCATCAGCAGAGCCACCGGCCATGCCCCCGGCGGCGGGGATGTTCTTTTCCATCGTGAGCGTGCCAGCAGCTGGCAACATGAGGTTGTGGGCCACCAGTTCCACCGCGCGCCACGCAAGATTCTCGGCTGACGCCGGCACACCCTTCGCGTGGTTGCCGGTGACCTCCACTGCGGTTTTCTCGCCCCAGCGGTAGCTCACGCGGTCATGTACGTCGAGGGCCTGAAACACGGTGGCCAGCTCATGGAAGCCATCCGCGCGGGCCTCCCCCACCCCCAGGTGCAGGTTGACCTTGGCGTGGGCGCGCGCCTGCCAGATCTGCGGGGAGTCGTCTCCCGTCCTACTCATGAGGCTTCCGCCAATCGGACGAAGTCCTCCACGCCCAGCTTCTCACCGCGCAGGCGCGGATCGATATCCGCCGCGCGCAGCGCTTCCTCGGCTGCTGCGGCGGAACCATAGAAACCCGCCAGGGCGGCGCGAAGTGTCTTGCGGCGTTGCGCAAAGGCGGCGTCGATCAGCGCGAACAGACGCGGGCGCAGTGACTCGTCGAAGGGGCGGGTGCAGTCGATGCGCACCAACCCTGACTCAATCTTAGGTGCCGGCCAAAACACGTTCTTGCCAATCGTGCCGGCCTGGCGAACCGGTCCATAGAAGGATGCTTTCACGCTGGGGATGCCATAGACCTTGCTGCCCGGCGCGGCGGCGAGGCGCTCAGCTACTTCCAGCTGCACCATGACCAGGACACGACGAATGGATGGATAGACCTCCAGCAGGTGGAGCAGCACCGGCACCGCCACGTTATAGGGCAAGTTAGCTACCAAGGCGGTCGGCTCCCCCAACTCCCCTGCCTCAACGGTGAGTGCGTCCTTCTCCACCACGGTGAGGCGATCCGCAAAGTTGGCTGCCCGCGCCGCCACGGTATCTGGGAGCTTGCCTGCCAGGCGCGGGTCAATCTCCACGGCCGTCACGTGCTCGACTTCACCCAGTAGTCCCAAGGTCAGCGAACCCAAACCAGGGCCGACCTCCACCACGCGGTCCTCCGGTTGCAGGTCCGCGGCAGCCACGATGCGCCGGATGGTGTTGGGATCATGCAGAAAGTTCTGGCCCAGCTTCTTTGTCGGCGTCACGTCGAGCTCAGCGGCGAGCTCGCGGATCTCCACCGGGCCCAGCAAGTGGGGTTGTGTCATGTCATCCAGACTAATACGCAGGGCGCTGAAGCTTTAGCGCAGGCCGAGCTTCGAGGTGCAGGCGGGCCATGCGCCCCAGCCCTGTGCGGCCTGAACCTTCTGGGCCACGGCGATCTGCTGCTCGCGGGAGGCCTGCCAGGCCTGCGGGGCGTACTCGGTGCCGCCAAAGGCAGCCCAGGTCGACGGGGTGAACTGCAGGCCGCCGGAGAAACCGTTACCGGTGTTGATGGACCAGTTACCGGTGGCCTCACACTGTGCCAAGGCATCCCATACGGAGCCCTCAGCAACGGCCGGTGCGGTGGACTTCGGCTTGGTACCGCGCGCGATGACTGCGGCGACGGCCTCGGTGCGCACGTCTTCCTTGATGATGTCGTTGGACTCTTCCGCACCGTTGACCTTCACAATCTTGCGGGTCACGGTGCGCGAGCCTGGGGTGCCCTCCTCGCGGACTTCCTCAGTGCCTTCTTCCAGCTCCGGGTCATCAACGTAGGTAGCTGGTGCGTCGAAGTCCTCCGTCTTCTCCTCTTCGGAGATGTCCACGCGGTCCACGGTGATGGCCGTGCCGGCCTTGACGGGAGCGTCAAGGTCCGGCGACACGCGGTCATCCTTGCCCACGGTGATACCGCGGGCTTCTAGCACGTCCTTCACGGTCTTAGCCGCAACGCTGGCGTAGGACACAGAGCCACCGTCAGAGAGCTTAATGATCTTCGGGGATACCACCTCAAGGTTCATTCCCTCAGTCAGAACCTCATCATCCTCGACGGTCTTGGAACCGGAGGTGATAGCAGCGCCTGGGACGATGCCGTCGAGGCCGCCCAGCAGGTCAGACACGGTGAGGTCAGTGGAGGACATCTTCGTCTCCACGCCATCGATGGTCACCGCAACCGGCTTGGCGGTGCGAACGGTAATCGAGTCACCATCGGAGACCCGCTCAGAAAGCGCCGGGTAGACAACGTCCTCCCCGCCAACGCTCACACCTGCGGCCTCGAGAGCCGCGTTAACATCGCCGGCGAAGGTAGCCAGCTGGGTGGTCTCACCGTTGATGTCGAGCGTGATGTCCTTCTGAGAACCGACGGCAACGACACCACCCACAGCCAACGTGCCGAGCACACCGCCGGTGGCCATGCGCAGTGGCAGGGAGCGGGAGTTGTTGATTCGCTTGATCTGCTTCTTCGGGGACATAAACCTTTACTCGTCTCTGCGTTGCTTCGTGCCCAGAGAGGTCTTTGAACTCTCCTCAGCACCTGACGTGGCGTGCGAATGTACGCCAGCCGGCAACATCAAGGCCGGACTAACTTTGGATAACGATACGGTAACAGAGCGTAACGATCGAGACGTTCTCACACGCCGCCACCACTGGCAACACACTCGTCACACCAAACACGCGCGCCACCGTTGAGCAGCACCTTTGCTTTGAGTGAAGATCATCACACTCCGAAGACCTCGGCGAAGGTTTCAGCCACCTCTGCGGCCAAGTCCTCCACTTCTTGGCCGCGCGCCTGCGCCACGCAGCGGTACGTATGACCAATCAACGAAGGTTCATTACGCGCACCACGGAAGGGCTCCGGGGTCATGTACGGCGCGTCCGTCTCAATGAGCAGCTGCCCGGCTGGCGCGAGCGCTGCGGCTTGGCGCATCTCCTCGTTGCGCTTGAACGTCACGTTGCCGGCGAAGGACAAAACGTAGCCACGCTCCAGAGCCTCCTTGGCCACATCAAGTGGCGAGGAGAAACAGTGCAGCATGACCTTCGGCGCCTCAGCGCACTCCCCCAGCACGCGCATGAGATCCTCATCGGCCTCGCGGTTGTGGATCATCAGCGTCTTGCCCACCTTCGCTGCCAACTCGGCGTGCCAGTGAAGCGCTTCCTCCTGGACGTCAAGCGGCGCAGTTCGTTCCGGCTCATGATAAATCCAGTAGGTATCCAGACCCGTTTCCCCGATGGCCACGCAGCGCGGGTCCGCAGCCATTTCGCTCAGGCGCGCACGGGCGGCCTCGTCGAGTTCATGCGCCTTGGTGGGATGAATAGCGCAGGCCGCGTACACGTTGTCGAATTCCTGCGCCGCGGCCAAAGCCTTCTCCGCCTCCGCTAGGCCATCGCCCACGGTGACGATGCGCTCAACACCTGCGGCACGGGCACGCTCAACGAGGTCGGCGTCAGCGTCGCGGCAAGAGGCGAGGTGCGTGTGGGCGTCGATAAGCTGGCTCAAACCTTCGGCGGGAACGGGCATGGGGCGTGGCTTCTTCTTAGACATGGCTGCGAGTGTAGTCTTGCGCGCATGATAATCCGTGAAGCGACGGACGCCGACGTCCCCGCAATGACCGCCACCTTAAACTGGGCCATCCGGGAGACCCACTTCATCTTTCGCAGCGAACCCGCCACAGTGGAAGAGCGCACCGAGTATCTCCACCAGCTGCGCCGCGAAGCCTGTCCTTGTTTCGTGGCTTTCGATGACGATGGCGCGTACTTGGGCTGGGCACTCTACCGCCCCTACCGCGATCCTAAGGTGTGGCTGGGCTGCTACGAGACGACGATCTACGTTGATCCCACCGCCCACGGCCGCGGGGTAGGCACGCGCTTGCTCGATGCAGTCGTTCAGCATGCCCGCGAGGCGGAGCAGGTCCATACGCTGCTGGCACTCATCGTGGCGGACAACGTCGCATCCATCAAGTTGCATGAGAAGTTCGGCTTTGCCACTGTAGGAACGTTAAAAGAAGTCAGCCGCAAAGCTGGGCGCTGGATAGACCTCACCCACTTGCAACTCATGGTTTAAGGAACATCATGCACGTACGTCCCGCAGAGCTTGCCGACGCCCCCGCAATCGCCGCCATCTATAATGCCGCCTCCGCCGCGAAGCCGGCCACCAACCTAGTCACGTGGCAGGAGTCCGTCGAGGACCGCGAAAAGTGGCTCGCACAGATGGAGGAGGAAGGTTTTCCCGTCTATGTGGCGGTGGACGATGACGAAATCATTGGCTGGGCCGCCTACTTCCAGTTTGTCACCCCAGCTATCTACTACGGCACGGCGGAGGATTCCATCTATATTGCGGAGTCCGCACGGGGCAAGGGCGTGGGCAGCGAGCTCATGGACACGCTCATGGACCACGCGAAGGAAAATGACTACGTGGAGACGATGATTACCTACATCGTGGACACCAACGAGTCCTCCATTGCCCTGCACAAGAAGTTCGGGTTCGTGGAAACCGGCCGCATGCCCAATATCCACACCAAGGACGGCGTGCGCCTCGGGCTGGTGCACCTGCAGCGCGACTTCGACCGCTCCTAAAGCGGTTTGATGGCCACTAACTCAGGGAGGCGCGTGCCAGCCGCCCCACCACCAGTGACGGCACTGCCATTGTTGCCAAAGATCTGGCCAGATCCCGCGGCGGGCGAGAAACTTTGGCAACAACGGCGACTTCGGCTTGAGCAACTCACCCTGCGCTACGCGGTCACAGACGGCAAACGCGTTAAGCCGGCGCTGCCTGAAGCGGCACAATATCGTCCAGCTCGGCAAGAATTTTGTCCTCTGCGACATCCAAGTCGTAATGGGTCTGCAACCCCAGCCAGAACTGTGGGGACATTCCAAAAAACTTGGCAAGGCGAAGAGCCGTATCGGCGGTAATAGCCCGCTTTCCGTGGACGATTTCGTTAATACGTCGAGGCGGGACCCCTATCGAAACAGCGAGCTTGTGCTGGGTAATCCCCATTTCCTTAAGAAAATCTTCCATCAGGATTTCACCTGGGTGCACTGGGGGGAGCTTTTTAGTGGTAGTCAACGATCTCAACCTCCTCTGGCCCTAAAGCGGTCCACCGGAAGCAGATCCGCCATTGGTCATTGATACGAATACTATATTGACCCCGCCGATCGCCCTTCAACGCTTCGAGCCTATTCCCCGGAGGAATCCGAAGCTCATCTAGCCTCTGCACATAGCCCAATTGCCTCAGTTTGCGAAGAGCTACCGAGTGAATACGTGAATCTATCGAGGACACCCTCTCTCGATTCCATAAGCGCTCTGTATCCCTATCCGCGAACGACTGAATCATAAATGCACCATACCCCCCATAACGCGACACGTCAATAACGCGAGGCGTTAACTCTAACTAACGCTGCAATACAAAAGTTACCGCAACTAAGGAGGACCCCGCTAGGCAGCGAGCTCGTCGTCAATGTAGACCCGCCTAGTCGCGCGCAAACCCGCCATCAGCATGCAAAGGCTGAGCACCATCAGCGCAATCAGGACGGCCGTCCAGTTACCGGTAGCGCCGCGCACAACGCCCACGAAAAGCGGCAACAGCCCCGCCAAGATGTAGCCGCCCGGCTGCACAAAACCGGAGAGTCGTGCGGTCGTCAGCGCACTCCGAGTGCGGGCGGTGAGCAATGCCAGAGCCAGTGGGAAGCACATACCGCCGATCCCCATCATGCAGGCCCAGGCGAGCGGGGCGACGTCGGCAGCCACAAGGACCCCACCCCACCCAGCACAGGTGCACAGCGCCAGCACAATCGGTACGGGTGTTAGGCGGTCCAGGCGAGAAATTAGCCAGGGCATGATCACGCCGCCGGCGATGTTAAAGACACCGATGACAGCAAGTGCCACACTGGCGGTATCCTCACTCACGCCCTTCTCTACCAGCATGCGCGGCAGCCAACCCATTTGGACATAGGCCATGGAGGACTGCAGCCCGAAGAAAAAGAGCATGGCCACCGCCGTGGGCGAAGTGTACATGGGCTTTGGCGCGCCGGCACCGTCGATCGCCCCGTGGGCGACGTCCTTGCCAGCCTGCGGCAGAACCACTATCCACGCCACCAGCTGCGCGATGGCGGGCAGGCACCAGATCCACAGCGCACCTTGCCACGTGCTTTGCGTCACCGCGGACAGCGGGCCAAGGGCGCTGGATACGCCCAGCATCGTGGTGTAGGTGGTCATCAACGCCACCAGCGTGCGGCCCGAACCATGTTGCTTGATCCACGCGGGAAGCAGAACGTTGGCTAGAGCGATGCCGCCGACAACGCACAGGGTCAACGCAATAAACAGCGGGAAGCTGCTCACCCACGGACGCAGCGCCAGGCCCACCACTAGGGCCAGCGTGCCGCCGGTCAAGGTACGGCTGAGCCCGCCCCGCCGAGCAATGGGCACGGCGGCCAAACCCATGGCCGCGAAGCACAGGCCAGGAAGCGCGGTCAACAAACCTGCCTGCCCAGAACTGATCCCAAAGAAATTCTGGATCTGCCCCAGCACCGGTGCCACCGAAGCGATACCGGATCGCAGGTTCAGCGCGGTGAGGCAAACAACGGAAAAGAGCAGGAAGGGCGCAAGCGAGCGCCGAAACGCCGAGCCCACGCCTTTACTTCTGAACCGGGGCCCACTCCGGGCCGGTCTCACCAAGCTCCGGGTCGAGCTTAGCCACCAGCGGCTTCGGCTTCTGCAGCGTTGTACCCGGCGTAATGTCGACACGCTTCCACGCAGCCTGCTGCGCCGCGTAGTCACCGGTGATGATCGGGTACGGGTGATTCTCCGGCGGGAGGTCTACGCCAACGAGTTCGACCGGCATATCATCCACCACGTCTTCAATGCGCGGCTGTGCGGCCCAGACGCCCTCACGTCCCAGGGTCTCGTGCACCTTCTGTGCGGTGAAGGGCAAGAACGGGGTCAACATTACGTTGCAGTCGGAGACCACCTGCAGTGCGGTCCACAGCACGGTGGCCAGACGCTCGCGCTGGGTTTCATCCTTGGCCAGCTTCCACGGCTCCATCGCCGCGACATAGGCATTGGCCTCGCCGACGACGTGCATGATGGCGGTCATGGCCTGCTTGAACTTGGACTGCTCGAGGAAATTCGCGGCGGTGGTGAAGGTCTCCTCCGCCAGTGCCAGGATGTCCTTGTCTGCCTGCTCCAGCGCGGCCGGGGCCGGGACCTCGCCGAAGTTCTTGTGGGCCATCGACACGGTGCGGTTGACCAGGTTGCCCCAGCCGTTGGCAAGCTCGTTGTTGATACGGCGCACGAACTCATCCCAGGTGAAGTCAGTGTCATTGTTTTCTGGGCCGGCAACGGCGATGAAGTAGCGCAGTGCGTCTGGGCCGAACTCCTCGAGGAAGTCCTTGACGTAGATAACGACGCCCTTGGAGGAGGAGAACTTGGAGCCGGACATGGTCAGGTATTCCGAAGACACAATCTCCGTGGGCAGGTTGAGCTCACCGTAGGTGTGCAGCTCACCGCCCTTGGAGCCCTTGCCCGCGTAGCCCAAGAGCTCTGCTGGCCAGATCTGGGAGTGAAAGGTGATGTTGTCCTTGCCTTGGAAGTAGTAGTGGCGTGCCTGCGGGTTCTGCCAGTAGTCCTTCCAAGCCTCCGGGTTGCCGGTGCGGTGGGCCCACTCGATGGAGGAAGACAGGTAACCAATCACCGCGTCGAACCACACGTAGAGCTTCTTCGCGCCGTTATCCTCCCAGCCTTCGACCGGAATGGGAATGCCCCAGTCGATGTCACGGGTCATGGTGCGCGGGCGCATATCCTCCAGCAGGTTGAGGGAGAACTTGAGAACGTTGGGACGCCAGTCCTCGCGCGTCTTCAGCCACTCTTCGAGGACGTCCTTGACCGCAGGAAGATCCAGCAGGAAGTGCTCGGTATCGATGAACTTCGGGGTTTCGCCGTTGATCTTGGACACCGGGTTGATGAGATCTACCGGATCGAGTTGGTTGCCGCAGTTATCGCACTGGTCACCGCGCGCGCCATCGGCACCACACAGCGGACAGGTTCCCTCGATATAGCGGTCAGGCAAGGTACGGCCCGTGGACGGCGAAATGGCGCCCTGGGTGGTCTCCTTAATCATGTAGCCGTTCTCGTACAGCCCCTTGAACAGCTCCTGCACCACCGCGTAGTGGTTGCGAGTGGTGGTGCGGGTAAAGAGGTCATAAGACAGGCCGAGCCCAGCCAGGTCGGTGACAATCTGGCGGTTGTAGCGATCCGCCAATTCACGAACCGTCACGCCTTCCTTATCCGCCTGCACGAGCAACGGGGTGCCATGCTCGTCGGTACCGGAAACCATGAGGACGTCGTTGCCACGCATTCGCTGGAAACGGGCGAACACGTCGGAAGGAACACCGAAACCCGCCACGTGTCCGATGTGGCGGGGTCCGTTGGCATAGGGCCAAGCAACATTAACGACAACTGTCTCAGTCATGGCCCCTACTCTATCGAACACCCCCTCACCGGCAATGCAGTGAGGGGGTGTATGAGAGAAATGCTCGCGCCAGAACTAGTTCTTGTGGCTGTGCTGGCGGCGGCGGGCCTTGTAGGCCTGTTCGCGCTGGAACTCGCGGTGCAGGCGACGCTCACGCGCCAGCTTGCGCTGGAAGGCCTGGGACTCGCGGTACTCGCGGTAAATTACGTCGTTGCTCAAGTCCTTGTAAATAGCGAACATGAGGCCGACGAGGATGAAGAGGAATGGCAGCGCCGCCACGATGGTGACGTTCTGCAGGTTCGACAGGGCATTCTCGCTCGACAGCAGCAAGGTCAGGCCGACAGCCGCAGTGAGCACACCCCATGCCGCGGACAGCCACGGCTTGGCGGTGGTAGCGCCAGACTGGGACATCGAGCCCATGACTGTCGACGCCGAGTCGGCCGACGTAATGAAGAACGTGGCAAGGAGCAGGGCGGCGACGATGCCCGCGATGAAACCACCGGGGAGGTTCTGCAGCAGGTTGAACAGCTCCTGCTCGGCAGACTCACCGGAGATGGAGTTGCCGTTCTGCTCCATGTGGATGGCGGTACCGCCGAAGATGGCAAACCACACCGTGGAGACACCAGCCGGGACGAGAAGCACACCAACGCAGAACTCGCGGACGGAACGGCCGCGCGAAATGCGGGCGAGGAACATGCCCACGAACGGCGACCAGGAAACCCACCAAGCCCAGTAGAAAATGGTCCAGGTAGATAGCCACTCGCCAGCGTTTCCGTTATCGGACTCAGCGGTACGAGCGATCATCTCGGTGAAGTTCGCCAGGTAGTTACCAATGGAGCCTGGGATCTGGTTCAAAATCGACACGGTTGGGCCGAAGACGAACACGAAGATGGCCAGCAGAGCCGCCAAGACCATATTGGTGTTAGAGAGGTACTGAATACCTTTGCCTACACCCGACATGGCCGACAGAATAAAGGCCAAGGTCAGCACGAGAACGATGCCGATGACGACGTTCTGCGTGGGGTTCTCAATAATTCCGGAGGCCTGCAGGCCTGCCTGAATCTGCATCGCGCCGAGGCCCAGCGAACAAGCGGTGCCAAAGACGGTGGCGAAGATGGCCAAGATATCAATGATCTTGCCTGCGAATCCGTCGGCGGCGCGCTGGCCAATGAGCGGCACGAAGGCCTGGCTCAACAACTGCTTGCGGCCAATACGGAAGGTGGAATAAGCGATGGCAAGCCCCACGATGGCGTACACGGCCCATGGGTGCAGGGTCCAGTGGAACATGGCCGTGGCCATTGAGGTTCCTACCTCATTCTCACCATGGCCCGGAACGCCGTTCTTAAAGTAGTTGAGCGGCTCGGAAGCACCATAGAACATCAAGCCGATGCCCATGCCGGCAGCGAACATCATCGCAATCCAAGAGACCGTGGAGAATTCCGGTTCCTCGTTAATCTTGCCCAAACGAATGGTGCCGAACTTCGAGGCCGCAACGCAGATAACGAAAACCACAAAAATGGTCCCGAAGAGCACATAGGCCCAGCCAAAGTTATTCACCACGAAGCTCAGAGCATTGCTGGAGAAGGAGGCAAAGCTCTCTGGAGCGGCCAAGCCCCATGCCACAAAGGCGGCAACGAGCAGGCCGGCGATTCCCACAATGGTCCAGTCGATCGGTGAATCAATGCCGCCTGGGCCAAACTTCTCGTCCTCTTCCTCCTCCACCGGCGCGGGAGCCGCCTCAGGATTGAACGCCTTGTTGGTGAGCATATCCTGGAGCTGGCTTGTGGCCGAGGCCTCCTCGAGGCGCTCGTCGACGGTGCGGTATTCCTCTACCGCGGCCGGCGAGCTCTCGCCTTGGGGCACAGCCGAAGACACCCCCGTGTCCTTTACATTGTCTGCATTCGTCGAGTCTGTCATACCTCCCGACCTTGGTGCTGTCTCATCAACTAGTCAAACTAAAACGGAAACAAAAAGACTATTCACCACATGCATTTCGGGCATATAGCGTTCCTAAAGCGTCTGTCACGAGCTTCTTTGCACGACCGCTATTCCACCGCAGCTGCCGAATCTGTACCGCAACTGTGCAGCTTGCCAGCTTGTTCGGAGGCACTTCCGAGGTATGGCATCCCTACCGCGCATGCCGCGGCCACGCCGGGTGACATAACGATGCCATAACGATTGGCCCAAAAGAGACGGGCATCACCAGAATTTATTGTTAAAGCTCAGCCGCGCGCGGCGAGGTATGCATCATAAAGTTCACGGTTGGACCACTCGGTTCCCGCTGCTGCTTGCTTGCAGGCATCCTTGGCCCGCACGCCCCGCTCAACCTCCGCACGGACCTGCTCCACGAGGGCCTCCAACGACACGGGTGCGGCATCCCCGCCCTCGATGACGACGGTGATTTCACCCCGCGCATTCTCCTGCGCCCACTCGGCAAGCTCGCCCAAGGTGCCACGCTTGATTTCCTCGTAGGTCTTCGTCAGCTCACGGCAGACCGCAGCGCGGCGCTCCGCGCCGAGGATCGCTGAGGCGTCGCCAAGCGTCTGCGCTAGCCGGTGCGGGGATTCAAAGAAAGCAATGGCACGGCGCTCCCCCACGAGGGACTCCAGCCAGGCTTTACGCGGTCCGGGTTTGCGCGGCGGGAAGGCATCGAAGAGGAAATGCCCCACCCCCAGTCCGGAAAGTGCAAGCGCAGTCGGCACCGCCGAGGGCCCCGGGAAGCAGGTCACGGGCACATCCGCTTCCACCGCAGCGGTGACGATGGAGTGCCCAGGATCAGAGACCAGCGGCATGCCAGCATCCGACACCACGAGAACCGTGCCCGTCCGGGCAGCGTTGACGAGCGCGCGCGAGCGTTCCTCTTCATTGTGGTCGAAATTGGAAACCACCTTGCCGCGGATCTCTACCCCCAGCGCCTGGGCCAAATTGCGAACGCGGCGGGTGTCTTCCGCAGCGATCACATCCGCGTGGCCCAACGCCTGCATCAATCGGGCAGAAGCATCACCGGGATTTCCCAGCGGCGTGGCGGCCAGGATGACTCCACGCGGCAGGGGTTCAAGCTGAAGACTCATACCCCCAGCATGGCACACGCACGCTAGACTCTTCCGCGTGAGTATCGCAATCCCTACTGATCGATCTGGCCGCACCAGCCGCGCGCGCGTCCCCGCCGCCCGCGGCATCCATACCCGGCCAGCTCCCCCTGCTCCCCGGCACTACACCTGGACCAAGGCCGACACGATCAGCACCGCCATCATCGCCGTGCTGGCTTTCATCACGCGTTTCGCAGGTCTCACCGCACCGGTCTCCGAGGGAACTCCTGTCTTCGATGAGAAGCATTACGTGCCGCAGGCATGGGACATTGTCACCAGCTGGCACAACCTCTTCCTCGGCGGCATCGAGTCCAACCCGGGCTACGGCCTGGTTGTGCACCCACCGCTGGCCAAACAGATTGTCGCGATATCGGAGGCCATCTTCGGCTACACCCCACTGGGCTGGCGGGCCATGGCCGCGCTCTTTGGCGTGGGCACCGTGCTACTCACCATGGCGCTGGCACGCCGCTTGTCCGGTTCCTGGCAGGTGGGCTTCCTCGCCGGCCTACTCGCCGTGTGCGACGGCGTGCTGCTCGTGGCCTCCAAGTTCGGAATGCTTGACATCTTCCAGGTCTTCTTCATTGTCGCCGCCGCTTGGGCCTTGGCGCGGGATCACCAGCAGATGCGCGAGCGCCTGCACGCCGCCTTCCTGTCAGGCACGATGGGGGACTCGGACTTCGGCCCACGATTTGGCTTCCGGTGGTGGCGTTTTACCGCCGGCGTTTTCCTGGGTCTAACGCTGGCCGTGAAGTGGTCCGGCCTGTACTACATCATGTTCTTCGGTCTCATGAGCGTTTTCTCGGATCTCGCTCTGCGCCGCTTGTATGGCGTACGCCGCTACATCGTGGGCACGCTGGTACGCGATACCCCAGCAGCCCTGGCCTCACTCGTTGCGGTCCCCGTAGCCCTGTATGCGTGGTCTTGGCGCGCCTGGTTCGCCGATGAGACCGCCGTCTACCGCCACGCCAAGGTTGACGGCACGATCGAGGATGGCTCTTGGCTGCTCCACCTCCCCGAGCCTCTTGCCGGTTGGTTCTACTACCACTCCTCTGTGCTGGAGTTCCACGCCTCCTTGACCTCCTCAGGTGGCCACAGCCACCCCTGGGACTCCAAGCCGTGGGCTTGGCTGGTGGCCGCACGCCCGATCCTCTACTACTCCTCCACGGACATCTCTTGCGGGGACGGCGGATCCTGCCGCAGGATGCTGTACCTCTTTGGTACCCCGGTCATTTGGTGGCTGGTCATCCCGGCGGTGCTGTGGGGGCTGTGGTCCCTGCTCGTTCGCCGCAACCGCGCCTTCCTCATCCCGCTCGTGGGCGCCGCGGCGGGTTTCCTGCCCTGGCTCATGGTCTTCGACCGACAGATGTACTTCTTCTACGCCACGGCGTTCATTCCGTTCGTCATCGTGCTGATCTCTCTGGCTTTGGGGCAAATGATTGGACGTGGACGGGTTCTGCAATGGCGCTGGCTCACGGAGCTTTTTGGGGCCGCGATGCCGCTGGGCACCTTCCTTACCGTGTGCTACGCCGCGCTCGTCGTGGCAATGTTTGCCTACTTCTCCCCGATTCTCTACGGCTACCTCATCCCGGATTCTTGGTATCACTCCATGATGTGGCTACCGTCCTGGACCTAAGCCCCTGGCCCTACCCCCCCTCTGACCCAAGCCGCTTAGGCTTGGGCCCTTAGACTCGGCCTCGTAGACGTGGCCTTTAAGGCTTAGCGCGGGTTAGCTGACAACGTCCTATACACGTCCCGTAGCAAGAAGCCCCGGTCGGCCGCCCACGCCCACCCCAGGCTGGCCGTTGCGAGACCGGTGCCAATGAGGATATAAACCTGCTCCGCGACAACGCTGCCCAAGGCAAAGTCGCGCATGGTAAAGCCGCACAAGAACGCGAATATCGTGCAGACCACCGGCAGCAATCCAGGCGCTGAGGCTGGGCGCCAGGCGGCAAAAACTAAACCGCTCGCCAGACCGAAGCGCAGCGCCGCAGCCTCCATCAGAAGGTGTGCGCGCTCCGGGTCGGCCCCTTCCGCGAGGGTTCCTTCACTGCCCAGGGTGGTCAAGCCGGAAGCACTGACGACGACCACGATCGCCCAGATCAGAAACGCCACGGCCAACACTCCGAGAGCTACCCGAGCCAGCGTGAGCGATGCCTGCCGCGCGCTGGAGGCCCGCTGCCACTCCGGCTCCACGCCAGCCAGGATGACTTCCGACAAGTCCTGCGGCGGCAGGCCCTCAGGCTCCACGAGGCTCAGTGAGCGAGACAAGGCCGCCGCCTTCTCCCGGAAGGCGGCACACTCCGGGCAGCCGGAGACATGCGCGTCAATGACATCGGGCGCCAGCTGCGGGGCTTCCCCATCGAGCTGCGCGGAGATCGCCGCTTGCACCTGCTCATGCGTCAGCACGGCTCAACACCCCATCCACACTCGCCCGGCCGGAGCCGAAGACAACGATCATGAGCAGCGACACGATGAGAACCAGCGGGTACTCGATGCCACCATCGGCGGCGAAGAGGCCATTGCCCATATGCACGAAGTACAACGCACATGCCATAAGCAGCGCCAATGCCCCTGCCACAAAGGTGGTGAGCAGGCCGACCACGAGGGCCGCCCCGCCCAGCATCTCTGCGAAGGCAGCCAAGTACGCTGAGGTTTGCGGCTGCGGGACGCCCCATGCGGAGAATTGACCGGTTACCTCGTCCATACCGCTAAAGAACATCTTGTCCACACCGTGCGCGACGAAGATAACTCCCAGCACCGCGCGGAAGATGAGCAGCGCGGCATCGCGTACGGCGGGTCTATTCATGGTTCATAGACTACCCTGGATGACCACCTCCCTCCGAAAGGACTCCCCTCCTACCATGCACATGTGGACCTCGCTGGACACTCCGCTCGGCCGTCTTCTCCTTGTCTCCTCTAAGCGGGGTTTGTCACGGGTGTATTTCCCCGGTGAATCCCCAGATCTCAGCGGTCTGCAGCGCCTCCCCGATGGCCCTACCAGCGCCCGACACCCCAGTACTGCGAATGCTGGTGTTGCGGGGGCCGACGCTCTCGTCGCCGCTGCCCAGCAGATCACCGAATATTTTGCGGGCACGCGCAGGGACTTTGAGCTGCTTCTCGACGTCCCCGCATCCCCGCACACATTCCGCGACCGCGCGCAACGTGCGCTGCGCGCTATCCCGTTCGGCGAGCGCTGGACTTATTCGCGCCTCGCTGGCGCCGCCGGTAGTGCGCAGGCCGCCCGCGCTGCTGGAAGCGCCTGTGCTACGAACCCGCTTCCCATCGTGGTGCCGTGCCACCGCGTCGTTCCGGCAAGCGGCGGCCTCGGTTCCTATCGTGGGGGCACAGCCGCGAAGCAGATGCTGTTGGAGCACGAGGCCACGCTCTGCGGCACGAGGCCGTGAGAGCCGTGGGGAACCAATGAGCGGATTCTGCAGTCTAAGAAGGCATGACTAGTACACAGATGGCAAACGATATGAGACTTGTTTATGACTCCGCGGGGCTTGGCCGCCCCGCCTGGGCAATGACCTCCCCGCTTCTCCAAGAGTATTACGACACCGAATGGGGCATGCCCGTCCATGAGGAATCCGCCCTGCTGGAACGCCTCTGCCTGGAAGGTTTCCAGGCCGGGTTGAGCTGGGAACTAGTGCTGCGCAAGCGCGAAGCCTTCCGCGCTGCCTTTGTGGGCTTTGATGCAGACCTACTGGCCAGCTTCGGGGAGGAAGAAGTCGAGCGCCTCATGAACAATGCGGGGATCATCCGCAACCGTCTGAAAATCAACGCGGTGCTTAACAACGCGAAGGCCACGGTGGCCTTGCGGGAGACAGGCGGGCTCGATGAATTCATCTGGAGCTTCCTGCCCGCTGACACGATTGCGCCGGAAAGCGAAGAGGATATTCCAAAATACACAGAAGAAGCCTTGGACATGTCCAAGGCTTTGAAGAAGGCCGGCTTCAAGTTCGTCGGCCCGGTGACGTGTTTCTCCCTGATGACGGCCATCGGGATGGTTGACGCCCACCTAGTAGGCTCCCATCGCCGCGGCACATCCGGCATCTGGCCGGCCTAGGGGCCGGGTGGATTAACCGACTCGGCGGGCTGCTAGGTCATCGCGGCGCTGGCGCGAAGAGGGATGGGGACCGTCGAAGCCATCGTCGCTATCGCCCTCCGAGTAGACGGGCAGGTAGTCAAAGTCCGGGCTTTCATCATCGATTTCTAGGATGAGCGCGCCTGGACGGCGCAGGTTGGGCGGCAATGACTCGGCGGGGTTCTCCGCATTGCGCACCCCCAAACGAGCGCGGCGCAGGTGGTAGACGCGTCGGCGCAGCAGCTCCCGCTCGCGGCGCACCTGGGCGCGCAGGGCCACCAGGTAGACCATGGTCATAACGCCGGCAATACCCGCCAACCACCACGTCCAGCTCCCCACAACAATACCCAGGCAAACCGTGGCCACCACTGCTACCGCCAAGCCGATGAGCGTGCGCTGGCGGCGCTGATAACGCGTGGCGGAGGCTTCCTTTTCCTTCACCGGATCCCAGCCACCGCGGCCCAGGCGGCGCTGGGCGAAGGCCAGTTCCTCGGCGGACAGCTCGGTATCGCTTCCGCTCATTTCCTCGTCCTCAGTCTCAGCAGCAACAAGGTCTAGGCCCTGCGGGACGGCGGCCGAACCTTCCTCTGCGCCTTCGGCATCAGTGCTCTCCGCTTCAACCTCTGCTTCATCGGAGTTGCTCACATCAGACGCAGCCGGTGCTTCCTCCACCGCGTCGATGGCACCCGGATACATCAGATCAACCGGCGAGGTATAGGTCTCATCGAAGTCATAGGCATCCTCGGCCACGCCGGCGTTAGCAGGAGCCGTGAATACCTCGGCGGCATCCGCCTCAACGTTCTCAGCCTCCTGCTCCGACCCATGATCATCCTCGGCAGCGTCGTCGGAATCGTCCTCGAGCTCAAAGTCTGCCTCGGCGTCCTCAGCTTCTACGACTTCGCCATCAATCGTGTCCGCCACTACGGACTCAGCAGCGCTCTTTCCTTCGGCATCGCCCTGGAGCGACTCCGCGGTATCAGCAACCCCCTCGGCCTCAACCAGCTCATACTCGGCCTCCTCATCGCTGGCCTCCGCTGCTGCCGGAGCGTGCGGGCGGATATCGTCCTTGCCCAGGCGCGGTTTACGGCGGCCCGGCACCGAGCCGGAATCTCCTTCGAAGAGCACGCGGGTCTCTTCAAAGGCCTCACCTGTGTGGCTCATCGGACGCTGCGAGCGCAAAAGCAACGGAGCGAGGATGAAGAGCCACAGCACGATTACGAGAATGATCGGCACGGCAGTCATCATGTGGCTGAGTCCCACTTTCAGGGGTCGACGAAAAAAGGGAATATAACTAGGCCCCTACTCTAGCTGCCCAACCCCGCCCCGTGGGCACCAACGAACCCCTAAATTACAAGGTTGTTACTCAAGTGAAAGTAGAGGTAGTTGACCTAAACAATCCCCGGTCTAACACGGGCTTAGCACCTGCTAAGCCAACAGCTAAGCCACCTGCTAGGCCCCCGCGATTCGTCCCGCCGCACGGAGGCGCTCCACCGCCCCAGAGGCAAAATCCTCGCGATTAAGAGCCAAAAAGTGATGGTCCCGCCACGCGCCGTCGATATGCAGGTTGCGGCGCAGGAACCCTTCATCGCGGAACCCGTTGCTGTGCAGCACCTTGCCTGAAGCGGGGTTCTCCGGCAGATAGGTGGCCGTCACACGATGCAGCCCCACACGATAAAAGGCATGGTCCACGCCAAGAGCACAGGCAGCAGTAGCCACGCCCGCACCGTGCACCGCGGAATGCACCCAATAGCCAATCCAGCATTCGCTGACCCCTCCATGCTGGATATTGCCTAAGGTCAATTGTCCACGGAAGTGGCCATCAACCTCAATGACCAGCGGCACCACTGTCCCGGCCCGGGCCGAGTCACGCAGAAACATCAGGTGATTCCACCAAGCCGACTGGGAGTGCGCCGCATCCCACTCCGCCGGCAGCGTCGGCTCCACCGGTTTGAGGAAATCCCTATCCTCGATGCGCTGCCGTCGCCACGCCGCACCGTCCCTCCGCAACAACGGGCGCAAACGTAGCGTCGCCCCGCGCGGGAAGACCCGAGACTCCCGCAGCCGTACCGCGGGTGTAGCTTCTGGCCAGCCCGGATGATCGGGGTTGACCCCACCTGTGGCGGGGGTAGAAAAGCGCCCCGCGGCGGTACCAAAAGGATCAAGCATGACGTGTGTGCCGGCGACTAGCTGCGCTGGGTCAGGAACAGGACGTCCACCACGTCCCCGGGACGGATCTCTGTCACTTCCTCCGGAATGCGGATCATCGCGTTCGCTTCCGAGAGCCCTGCGAGCAGGTGCGCCGGCGCGCCCGCCGCACCGCCCAGTCCTTCCACCAGATAGTCAGAGGTTTCGGCATCCCGCATGAGCCGGGCGCGGATGTAGCCGCGGCGTCCCGGGCGGGATTCCATGTGGTTGAGCACGCGTGCGCGCACCACGCGGCGTTGGCCGCTGCGCTTGCCCAGGGAGAGACGGATCAGCGGGCGCACAAAGACCTCAAAGATAACCAGCGCGGACACCGGGTTCGAGGGCAGCAGGAAGGTCGGGATGCGCTCCTCCCCCAACAGACCGAAGCCCTGGACCGATCCTGGGTGCATTGCTACGCGTGAGGTATCCACATCTCCCAACTCATCAAGGACCTCGCGGATTTCTTCCGAACCCGCGCCACCCACGGCACCGGAGATCACCAGCACCTCGCTGCGCGCCAAGTAGGTTTCCAAAGCCTCGCGCACGCGACGCGGCTCGCCGGCGGCGATGCCGACGCGGTGCACGTCCGCGCCGGCCTCCCTCGCGGCCGCTGCAAGCGAATAAGAGTTCACGTCGAAGACTTGCCCCAGGCCGGGCTCGCGGTCGACGTCGACAAGCTCCTTGCCAAAGGACACGATGGTCACGCGCGGGCGGGGGTACGCCAGCACCTTCGAACGCCCCACCGCCGCGAGCAGGCCAATCTGCGCTGGGCCCAAGATGGTACCGGAGGATACGGCAACATCCCCGGGCTGAATATCATCACCCACGCGGCGCACGAAGTCCCCCGAGCGCACCGGGCGGTGCGAGGTCACGCGCTTGCGGCCGCGGTCGGTCCACTCGAGAGGAAGGACGGCGTCGGCAAGCGTCGGCAGAGGCGCGCCCGTGTACACGCGCACCGCTTGCTTGGGCTGCAAACGCAAAGGCTGGCGCGACCCTGCAGGAACCTCCCCCACTACAGGCAGGGAACGCTCAATCTCCGTCTCCGTGGCGGGTGCATCCGCATCCTCAACGTCGTGGCGGGAGCGTGCCTTGAGGGCCTTTTCTCCCCCAACGTCCACGGCGCGCACGGCATAGCCATCAATGGCTGCTTGCGGAAACCCCGGGAGCGGCTGGTTTGCCTGCACCTCCTCCGCGCACTTGAGACCTAGGGCATTCGCGATGGCGATGCGTACCGGCTCGGGAGTCATCGCTGCATCAAGAATGAACGCCATCTGGTCATCGACCGAACGCATGTACCGCCTGCCTTTACTCTGGGGTATGTGGGGCCTAAAGGGATGGAAGTTACTGGAGTAGAGCTTAGCGCGCTAGGCGTGCGAAGGCTTAGCCCTTCAGCCCCTTTTCTTCTTCGTAGTCCTCCACAATCTTCTTGATCGCCTTGTAGAGCGCAGGACCGTACTTCTCATCACGCAGACCAAAGTCAACATTGGCCGGAATGTACCCACCCGGGTTGCCCAGGTCGTGGCGCTTGCCTTGGTGGACTACGACGTGAACGGGGTGACCTTCCTTAATGAGGAGTTCAATGGCGTCAGTCAGCTGCAGCTCCCCGCCCTTACCTGGCTTAATGCGGCGAAGGGCATCAAAAATCTTCCTGTCGAGCAGGTAGCGCCCAGTGGCCACGAGGTTCGAAGGCGCATCTTCCGGATCCGGCTTCTCCACCATGCCCACAACCTTCTTCACTCCCGGCGCGTTGGTGTCCTCGACGTCGAAGACGCCGTAGTTATAGGTCTCTTCGCGTGACACCTCGAAGGCGCACAGCACGCTGCCGCCCAGCGCGGAACGAACCCGGGCCATCTCGCCCATGACGGTGGCCGGCAGGACAATGTCATCCGGCAGCATGACGGCGAAGAATTCTTCGTCATCCTCCAACACGGATTCCGCCAAGCCCACCGCGTGGCCCAGGCCCAGCGGTTTTTCCTGCTCCACGGAAATCGGGTGGATCAACTGAGCAGCACGCTTGACCTTGGCCACTTGCTCGTCTTTGCCGCGGGCGTCGAGGGTCTCGACGAGATCGGGGAACTCATCAAAGTGCCGCATCACTTCCTGCTTGTTCGGCGCGGTAATCACCGCAAGGCGCTGGGCGCCCACGGACGCGGCCTCTTCCGCAATGAGTTCAATACCCGGCGTATCAACGACGGGGAGCAGCTCCTTCGGTACGGTCTTGGTGGCGGGCAAGAAGCGGGTGCCCATGCCAGCAGCGGGAACAACGACCGTAGCGATCCCGGTGTGGGAATCCTCGTGTGCAATAGCCATAAGTTCCACTTTACAATGCGCCCTTCCCGCTCCCGTGCTGCGCTACGCCGTCCCGCTATGATTGACAACCATGACGACCTCCCCCAAGGACGCCTTAAGATCCTCACTCCTGAACGCTCGGCGCGAGCGCAGCGCCGAGCAGCGCGCTGATGACAACGCCGCGTGGTGCGCCGGTGTGGGTGAATTACTCACTCCTGCGATGCGTGTTGCCGCCTACCATCCCCTGGGAACAGAGCCGGGTGGCCCCGACTTCGTGGAGGCCGTGTCCGCACTCTGCAAGGAGGTCTACCTTCCCATTTCAGGCAAAAACGGTGAGCTCTTGTGGACGCTGTATGGCGGGCCGGAGGCCATGCGCCCAGGGGCATTAGGGATTGCAGAGCCCGTCGGGCAGCGCCATAGCAGCGAAATCCTGGCGCACCTCGACCTCATCTTGGCGCCCGCGATGGCGGTGAGCGAGTCAGGCATGCGCCTCGGGAAAGGCGCCGGCTACTACGACCGCGCACTCACCCCGCTTCCCACTGGGAACCCGCCCGTCGTCGCTCTCGTCCACTCCAGCGAGGTCCGGGACGTCCCCTTCGAGGGACACGACCGTCCCGTCGATGGCATCCTCACCGAGCGCGGGATGCGCTGGCTTTAATCGGCCCCTTCTCAGATTCCATGCCGCCGCCTGGGAACCGTGCGGGTCGGAGCACAGTCTAAGAAGGTATGGACTTTCTTCACGTTCTGCGCACCCCCGGGCATCGCCGCAGCGTTCTCCTGCGCCGCGTAACGGCCGCAGTCTTGCTCGTGGCCGCGGCGGCAAGCGCGCTCGCTTCTACCCGCGAGCAGCCGCGCGTGGTGGTCATGGCCCGGGACGTCGCCGCCGGGGAGACGCTGGCGCTTGGCGATGTCTCCGTGGCCCGCGTCCCCTCCTCCGCTCTCCCCGCCACGGCGTTAGGGAGCAACCCAGAAGATGCGGTGGGGCGGGTTCTAGTGGCGGCGGCCAGCGCCGGCGAAATACTTACCACCACCCGGCTGCTCAGTTCGGACCTCATCGCAGACTTCGGGATGGAAGACGGCCACCTTATCCCGCTCACGCTCGCCGAGCCAGACGTTGCCCGCAACCTCCATCACGGCGATACGGTCAATATTGTCGGTGCCCTCGACGGTGGTGACGACGCTTCCCTCCCCGCCCGCGGCTCAACGATTGCCCGTGGCGCACGCGTCGTGTCGGTGGGTGCCGGCGGAGAGGATGCCCGCACGCACACACTCCTCGTTGCGCTACCAGCCGAAGCAGCCGAAGCTGTGGCAGCCGCGTCACTGGCACAACCGCTCACGGTTGTCATTGTGGGCGACCGCGCCCACAGTTAAGCTATGTTGTGAAGATCATCGCGTTTGCACTGGTAGGCCTCCATAAGATGTTGCCACGACACGCAAACTCTGCCTACTATAGGCACATCCACTCAGGCGCTTTTTGCTCTTGCAGTCTCGCGACTGCCGCGCGACCCCGCGGCACCACCTGCAGGATGGCGTACAGAAGTGGCTTTCGCTATTCCAGTATTTCCACATGCTTCGTCTTACGTTGGCGTCCCTGCGCATCTAGGGCCTCTCTTAGAGAGCATTATGGCTCTATGCCTGCTTTTCTCCGACTTTTCTGAACAGCGCGCCTGCGCAGAGTGCGGACTACGCAAAGCAGACGCTTAAGACACAGGAAGCACCTACCCCCGTAGATAGGACAACCACCACCATGCTCAAGGGCTTTAAAGATTTCATCCTGCGCGGCAACGTCATCGAGTTGGCCGTAGCGGTCATCATCGGTGCCGCCTTCACCGCGATCGTCACCTCCATCACCGATCACATCATCCAGCCGCTGATTAACTCCCTCGGCTCCCCAGACTTTGGTGGCCTGGGCTTCGCAATTACCGATAGCCCGGAGACCTTCCTGGACTTCGGTGCAGTCATCACCGCCCTTATCAATTTCCTCATCGTTGCCGCTGTCATCTACTTCGTCATCGTTGCTCCGATCAACGCCGTCACCGAGCGCGCTAAGCGCCGCCAGGGCGTTGACCCGGAGGAGCCGGCTCCGACCACCGAGCAGCTGCTCGGCGAGATCCGCGACCTGCTCGCTGCTGAAAACGGTGGCACCACCACCAACAAGCCTGGCTCCAGCATCTAAGCCAGCAGCCCCAAGCCTAAAAATCCCGCAGAACCGGCATTTCGCCGAAGTTCTGCGGGATTTTCTTTTGCCTCCGCCCGCTGCTCACGCACTACTGCGTGGTGCCAAAATGCGGCGGCATGTTCTCGCGGTAGAAGGCCTCTCCCGTGGCCTCGTCCTCGCTGTCACCACCGGGGCCGCCTGCGTCCGCCTCAAAGCTCACGGTGCGCAGCTCATCGGCCCCTGCGGCGGAAGAAGAGCCAGCGGCCCCAGACATTGGCCCGTGAGGAACATCGAAGCTGCGATCGTAATTCTCGGCCGTCGAAGGACGCTTCGCGCGACGGCGCGCCCGCGGGGTACGCGGTGTGGAATCAGCCATTAGACGCTGGACTTCTGCAGCTGATCGACGAGGTGGTGCACCAAGGGGGTCAGCGTAGCCATGCCATCGCGTACCGCCGCGCGGGAAGATGCGACGTTGACAACCACCGTTGAACCAGACACTCCCGAAATGCCGCGGGATGTGCACGCATCCACCGCACCGCATGCTTGGCCGGAGGAGCGCAGGGCCTGGGCCACGCCAGGGACCATTTGGTCCAGCACCGCGCGAGTCGCCTCTGGGGTCTTATCGCGCGGGCCAACGCCCGTGCCACCAATCGTGAGGACCAAGTCAACGCCCCCAACCACGCCGGTTTCAATCGCCTGCCGGATCTTGGACTTCTTGGAACGAACGATCACTGCGCCGTCGACGGTGAAATCAGCTTCAGCCAACAGTTCGCCCGCCAAGCGCGACGTGTCCTGCGCTGCATCATCTGGGTGGTCGGTGACGATCACGACGAGCGCGCGGCGCGGTGCTTGCACACTTTGTTCTTGTTCGCTCGCGATGAGGAAAGCGTCATCTGGTTCGGTGACATCATCGAGTTCGCGTGAGGCATCGCGCCCCAGCAACTCAGTTGCGTCGGTGTTTTCTGCCACGGAGGTTCTCCTTAAAGGTAGGGGCGGAATCTTCCGGTAGTGGTTTCTTCACAAGGTCTCAGGGTGCGGTGTTCGTGCGGCGCTCACGCACCGCCCAAGTATTTGTTAACTTACTCGCTTGCCAGAGTTACCTCTACCTTTCTCACATCTTCGCTGTCTCGGCTCCGTACCTCCAAGGTCACGGTCGCTCCGAACTCCTGGGAACGGGTTGCCGCGATGAGGGCATCAGAGCTTTCAATAAGCCGATCGTTGACGCGGGTGACCACGTCACCAGACTTGAGCCCCGCCTTATCGGCTGGGCTATCGCGTTCGACATCGACGATCTCCGCACCAAGGGTGTCGCTTTGCGCGCGGACCTTAACGCCCAAGGTTGGGTGCTTGACCTTGCCATTGTTGATGAGCTCATCGGCCATCCGCTTGGCAAAGTTGGAGGGAATAGCGAATCCCAGACCGATGGAACCGCCCTCGGAATTCGAGCCACCCGATAGCGAGGCGATCATCGAGTTCATTCCAATGATGTTGCCTTCCATGTCCACCAAGGGACCACCGGAGTTGCCGGGGTTGACGGCGGCGTCGGTCTGGATGGCGTCGATAAGCGAGGACTCCCCGCCTTCCTGCGAAGCACGGACGGGACGGTTCTTCGCCGAGACAATTCCGGAAGTCACCGTAGCGTTGAGTCCCAACGGGGAACCTACGGCAACGACCTCTTGCCCCACCGCGGCTGCGTCCGAATCACCGAACTGTAGGAAGGGAAGATCGTTAACGTCATCAATCTTGATGACAGCAACGTCCGTGGTCGCATCCGAGGCCACAAACGTGGCGCTGTGGCGCGAACCATCATTCATGGTCACTTCCAAGCGCCCGCCTTGATCCGCGCCGGCGACGACGTGGTGATTGGTCAACACGTAGCCGTCCGGGGAAATAATCGAGCCCGAGCCCTCGGCACCGCCGGAGCGGGTAATGGAGTAAATGGATACCACTGCTGGAAGTACCTTCGATGCCACGTCCTCGACGGAGCCGTCGGCAGGCTCTTTACCGGTGCTGTTGGCCACCGGCTGGCGCTCCAAGACCTCATTGACCGTCGAGGTGGAGGACTTGTCCTTGCCCACCGTTCCGACCACCACGCCGGTAACACCGCCGGCAGCGATGAAGGCTACGAGCATCATGGACAGCGCGGTGCCCAGGCCGACCTTGCGCTTGGCCTTAGGCTCATCGCTCGGTTCCACGACCCGTACGCCTGCCCCCTCTTGGCCGCCGAAGAACTGGTTCTGATTACCAGCATGCGCCGCAGTGTAGCGCTGACCGGCATAAGGCTGTGTTCCCTCCTGCGAGTGCTGCCCTGCCGAAGGCTGCTGTGCTGCCAAACGCTGCTGACCTTGTTGACCGAATCCATAATTCGAACCGCCATACGGCGCCTGCGCCCCGTAAGGCGCCTGGGAAGGCTGGTTGCCAAAAGAAGAAGCCTGGGCTCCCTGCCCCGCCTGGCTTCCGTAGGGCGACTGTCCGCCTTGCCTCGATGTATCCGACCGCGGCTGATTCCAGCCATTCGATTCACTTCCCGCAGAAGGTACCTCGCCTCGCTGCTGTGATTGTCCCCGTCCGTCAAAGTTCTGCGGGCTATCCATGGGGTTATCCATGTTCGAATTCCTCATATTCATGTCAGGTAGTGTGCACCATCGCGCTGGCGCGTATCTGATACTAATCTGCCAGTGTGCTACGAGAAGCTGGACGTTTCCTGTGCGCCTTGAGCTGGGGTGATCCCTGGCACACTAGCCCTGATTGAACCACCGCTCCGCAAAGATATGGCCGCGGTCGTTGCGCTCTTTCGGTTGGCTGACCGCGGGGTCGTGTAGCTGCCCCGCTGACTGCTGCTCAGCGGAGAGTTCGGACTGGAAATCGTAGGGCAAGTCTTCCAGCCCGTCCACCAAGGCATCACCTTCGGTGGGGTGCCCGGGCAGGATAACCTCCATGCGCGTTCCGCCGTCCGCGGAATCCTTGATGGTGATCTCTCCATTGTGCCTCTCCACCACGGATTTCACGATTGCTAGGCCCAATCCGGATCCCGGCATGGCACGGGCTTCAGCAGAACGGTAGAAGCGCTCAAATACTTTGTCCCGTTCCTCCGGAGCGATGCCGGGGCCAGAATCGTCAACGCGCAGGCGCACCTTGTCGGGGGCGATTTGCCGCATGGACACGCGCACGGTTCCCGTCGGCGGGGACCACTTCGCAGCATTGTCCATGAGGTTGAGGGTGGCGCGGCCCAGGGCAAAAGGATCGCCGTCGATCATCCACGGGATAAACCGCACGCGGAAGTCCACGTCAGGACGGCGGCGCTTGGCGCGGTTGAGCGAATTCTCCAACACTTCGTGCAGCTCAACGGGCTCCGGCTCCTTCTCAGTGGCGTCCTCGCGCGCTAGGTCAACCAAGTCACCGATCAGGGTGGCCAATTCCGACATCTGCGCCATTACGTCATCTTCGAGGTCGCGCCGGTCTTCCTCACTGATGCCAAACCCGCCACCGGACTTATTGAGCATCATGAGAAGCTCAATGTTCGTCCGCATGGACGTCAGCGGGGTCTTAAGCTCGTGGCCGGCATCAGCCACAAACTGTGATTGCTGCACGCGCGCGTGCTGCAGGGCGGAAAGCATTCGGTTAAAGGACACAGTAAGTTGTGCCATTTCATCGTTGCTCTCCACGGCAATCGGCCGCAGGTCATTGGTCTGCGTCACGTAATCAGCAGCCCGCTTGAGGCGAGCGATCGGCTCCATGCCGGTCTTGGACACCACCATTCCCGCGAAGACGGAAAGCAGCACGCCAAAGGCCACGATAATCAGCAGCGCGGAGCCCACCGCGGACACAATCTCCTCCGTGGGACCAAGGTCCTTGGCCAGGACTACCGTGGCGCCACCTTCCTGGGACTTGGCCAGCACGCGCTCACCACCCAGGGTGCGGATGGAGCTTTCCATGGTGTCCCCGTCCGGTTTAAAGTCCCCACCCACCGGCAAGGCGTCACCATAGGAAAAGGTAGCTGCTGGCGGAGAGATAGAGACCCGAGTCGAAGGATTGTAGAGCTTAAAAGAAGCGATCTCCTGATCGATATTCTCCACGAAGCGCGGATCCTGTGCCTGCTCCATCAGCACGTCCGCTTGCTGCATGATTTGCTTGTCGACGCTCGCCGTCATCGACGCCGCAACCAACCAGTAGGTCACCAACGTCATCACTGCCACCGAGACAGCGACAACGACACCAGTAACCAAAGAAAGGCGCCACCGAAGCGGCGCCCGCGAAGCCCAGCCGCGACGACCTGACAGGCCCAACCACGCCGTGGAATCTAGGTCTTCAGAAGGCACCGCGTCGGGCGCGGGCCTCCGCAAAATCACGCGATAGCCTCCCTCATGACATAGCCGACGCCACGCACGGTGTGGATAAGTCGCGGCTCGCCATCTTCTTCGGTCTTCTTACGCAGGTAGCCGATGTACACCTCGAGCGCGTTGCCTGAGGTAGGGAAATCATAGCCCCATACTTCTTCCAGGATGGTGTTGCGGGAGAGCACCTTGCGCGGGTTCTCCATGAGCAAGCGCAACAAGGCGAATTCGGTGCGCGTCAGGGAAATCTGACGGTCGCCACGAGTGACTTCACGCGTATCGGCATCGAGCTTGAGGTCCTCAAAACTCAGCTGGGTTTCAACGGGCTGCTGCTTGCTGATCGACTCCGCAGCAGCACGACGGACCAGGGAACGAACACGAGCCAAAAGCTCTTCAAGAGCGAAAGGCTTGGGCAGGTAATCGTCGGCACCCGCATCGAGCCCTGCAACGCGGTCAGACACGCCATCACGAGCCGTGAGCACGAGGATTGGACGGTCCCAACCCTCACTGCGCAAGGTTCGGCAGACTTCCAAGCCGTCCATGTTCGGCATCATCACATCGAGGATGAGCAGTCCTGGGTTCTCCCTGTGGACCATCTCGACAGCCTCTACGCCATCGGCGGCCAACATTACGTCGTAGCCATTAAACTTCAAGGAGCGGCGAAGCGATTCGCGTACGGCCTGCTCGTCATCCACGACAAGAATCTTCATGTTTCCAATTATGTCCTATCTAAGGCGCATTCACGAAGTGGGCCTAGTTCTTTCGCCCCCTTAAATCACCCCTTAAGATTTTATTCACCCCACTACCCGTGGCATCAGCGAACGCCCAGACAAGAAAGGCACCGCAGCCGAGCACTGCAGCCTCGAGAATGAGTCACTGCAGCGGGCAACTAGGCCAACACAAATGCCCCGAGGGATTCACTCAGAAAGGGTGAATCCCTCGGGGCAGAATTCGCAGCCTTGAGGCTTAGAAAGCCTTAGAACTGCTCCACGTCGACCAGGCCGAGCTTGGCGGCCTTCACCAGACGGCGCGGGATGCGCACGGTCTGGCCGTCGATGGTGACTTCCTGGAGGGCGACGTTGTCAGCCTTCCACTGGGAACGGCGAGAGTGGGTGTTCGCGCGGGACTTCTTAAACTTAGGAGTTGCCATCTTTTCCTATCCTCCTTACGCGTTCTTCTTCTTGCGGCGAGCCATTGCACCGAAGCGCTGGTTGAACTTCTCAACGCGGCCAGCGGTATCCATAACGCGCTGGGCACCGGTCCAGAACGGGTGGGACTCAGCGGTGACGTCAACGACGATGAGCGGGTACTCGTTGCCGTCTTCCCACTCAACGGTGCGATCGGAGGTAGCGGTGGACTTGGTCAGGAAGGAGTGGCCGGTACCGGCATCCTTGAAGACCACCGGGTGGTAATCCGGGTGGATATCTTTCTTCATATGTCGATTCCCTCAGGGTTGAACTACGGGTCGGTTCCTTCCGCAACACATCTCCGGCGTGGAAGGAAGTGTGAAAGGATCGTGCCCGAGTTGGGTCTCTATACTTACAAACTGTGCGGCTCGTGCCGACAACTTGACATATCCTACAGGCCACCAGCATTAAAACCGAAATCGCTCTGGCCTCCACCGCCGCGCTCCGACGGACAGAATCCACAACCACACCCCTCACCTGCCCCTTCGGCAGGAACGCGCGGTAGATCAGGTATAGATCAGCCGTAGCTCAGGTATAGATCAGAGGTATCCACACCGGCCCGCACGCCGGCGGTGATTAGGTTCTGCAGGCTGTGGCATGTAAGATTTCCCCTTGCTGTTGTCAAAGTAATCGTTTTACGCCCCCATCAACTGGTGTTCAACGGATTAAGCCTCCTGCTCAACCTCACTTTTTCGAGCGCCGCGCCTCACCGCGGAAATAGGCCTCCGTTAGTCGCTTTCGATGTGGGCGGCTAGGAGAAAGAAGACCCATGTCGGCTATTTGCCAGGTAACGGGCCGCAAGCCGGAATTCGGCAAGCAGGTCTCGCACTCGCACCGCCGCACCTCGCGCCGTTGGAACCCCAACGTGCAGCGTCGTCGGTACTACCTGCCCTCTGAGGGCCGTACCATCACCCTGACCGTTTCCACCAAGGGCATGAAGATCATCGACCGCGATGGCATCGAGTCCGTCGTGGCTAAGATTCGCGCACGTGGGGAGAAGATCTAAAGATGGCACGTAATGACATCCGTCCAATCATCAAACTGAAGTCCACTGCGGGCACCGGTTACACCTACGTGACCCGTAAGAACAAGCGCAACAACCCGGATCGCATCACCTTGAAGAAGTTCGATCCGATCGTCCGCAAGCACGTCGAATTCCGCGAGGAGCGATAATTTATGGCTAAGAAGTCAAAGATCGCCAAGAACGAGCAGCGCAAGGAAATCGTCGCCCGCTACGCGGAGCGTCGCGCTGAGCTCAAGGCAATCATCAAGAACCCGAACACCCCGGACGAAGAGCGCCTCGAGGCGCAGTTCGAGCTGAACCGTCAGCCGCGCGACGCCGCCCGCGTCCGCGTCCGTAACCGCGACTCCGCTGATGGACGTCCGCGCGGTTACCTCCGCAAGTTCGGTCTGTCCCGTGTCCGTATGCGCGGCATGGCTCACCGTGGTGAGCTGCCGGGCGTTCGCAAGTCCAGCTGGTAAAGGGGTACCCATACAATGGCTGTCAAGCGTAATAACCACAAGAAGTTCCGTATGGAGCAGACCCGCCGCCCGAAGAAGAACCCGCTCAAGGCCGAGGGCATTGAGAAGGTTGACTACAAGGAGATCAAGACCCTGCGTCTGTTCATCTCCGACCGCGGCAAGATCCGCTCCCGTCGCGTCACCGGTCTGACCCCGCAGCAGCAGCGTCAGGTTGCTACTGCCGTCAAGAACGCACGCGAAATGGCTCTCCTGCCGTTCACGTCCCGCTAAACACTAGCTGGTTTCAACAGCGCACTTTTGCCGCTGTACTCGTGACTCACTAGGACAGGACAAAAGAGCTTTCAGGCCGCCGCCTCCTTCCCCCTCTCGGGGCAGGCAGGCGGCGGTCGTCGTTTTCGCGGTTAGGGCGGTTGCTCTGCCGCCCCACAAATTCCCAGTGCTACATTGAAGAGCTAGAAAGCCCCTGACGGAAAGGCAATTAACACCTGATGCCGCTGCACGAATCCCTCACCGATCTCAGCGAACTGGCCGCCCACTGCCACTCCCCCGCCCACGCGCGTGGGCTATTGGAAGAAGCCCAGGACCTTCTGCGCAATGCCACCGCCCACCGGACCGACGGGGTCGAGCTTGCGGCGTGGTTTTCCCGCGTGGTCACCGATATTGTTCGCTCCCCAGGCCTCGCTAGCCCTGTGCGGCTGACAGGCGCTGCCGCCCGCGGGGATCTTCTCCCCTCACTTCCCATCACCTGGCTGGGCGCCGACGAGCAGCTGGAGCAAGTCATCATCGAGGCCGGATTGCCCTGCGGCGCGGTGGAGGAATGCGCCTCAACCCGCGCTGATGCCGGCCTGCCGCTGGGCACCGGCGGCGAGGAGGAACTCTATGCCGAGGCTGTTTCGCAGCGCCCAGCGCCCCTCAAGCTCGTGGATGGGCTGCCGGACCGCTCCGCCGAGGTGTCCATTCGCCGTTCCCTACTCGCCCCCGTTTCGGCCATCGCCCGCTGGGCAGCGCCGGCACCTCGGCCCACCCCTGACCGCCTTGCTATAGGCGTGGAGCGCGAATTGCTCACCGCAGCCGAGGCAGAAGGCCTGAGCCTGGCGTGGGGCACGGGCATCGCGCTGGAATTGGGGCGGTGGTACGACGGCGTCGACAAGCACAGCGTTATTCTCGAAGACCTTCCGCCATTGGACCGCACCGCCTACGGCTCGGCGTGCCGCACAGTCTCCGCTGCCGTCGAATCCATAATGATCCGGCACGGTAATGTGGTTAGCTGAAGTCAAAGCTACGCTTTGACGAACGCCGTTCGCGGCGGGGTGTACGATTACTGACTTGCTGTCAGTTATTACATGAGTTTTATCGAAGGGAGTCCGCCTCATGGCAGGTAGCGTTGGCAGGCCAAGGAAGAATAGCCCACGCCGCCGGGGAAACACCGCGCGCGAGGAAATTCTGGATGCCTCATCCGAGCTCTTCACCACCCAGGGCTTTGCGACAACCTCGACGCACCAAATCGCCGATGCCGTCGGCATCCGGCAGGCATCGCTGTACTATCACTTCCCTTCCAAGACGGATATCTTCCTCACGCTGCTGAATTCCACCATCGAGCCCTCACTCGAGCTGGCGGAGGAGCTCGCGGCCTCGGATGCAGCGCCGGCGCAGCGCCTGTGGTCCCTGGTCGCCGCGGAGTCCCGCCTGCTCTTGACGTCGGCGTGGAACGTCGGCCGCCTGTACCAGCTTCCGGTGGCTAACTCCCCGGAGTTCGGCGAGTACCACGAGCAGCGTGATCGCCTCAAGGAGCACTTCCGCACTGCCGCCGCTGGCATTGTTGGTGATGATGACCCGCGCGTGGAACTGCCCTTCCACATCGCGCTTTCCGTCATTGAGATGCGCCCCAACGATGGCGCCGCGCCTTTCGACGCCTCGCAGCGCGTGCCGGAGCAATCCGCCATGCTTGCCGACGCCGCCCTAGCCGTCCTCGGCACCACCCCTCCCGACAACGCCGAAGCCACTACCTTGGAGCTGCTGAAGAACCGCAACGACTCCATCTCGGCAGCCGCCGCTGCCGCGGCCGACCGCAAGAAGACGACGCGCTAACGACCGTGCCGGATGGCGTAATGCGCCAAGAAGGTCTTATACGGTTTATAGGCCTTTTCGCCGTCCGCCCGAAGACTGTCCACGAGGCGATCCATCTTGTGGTTGGTTTTCTTTTCGGTCCAGTCCAGCGCCTCGGCAATCTCGCGCACCGAGGGGATATCGGCATCAGTTGAGCCCGGCTTCTTGAGGTAGCTGGCTAGCTGGCGCAGTAGCTCCTCCTGCTCATCGTTGGGCACATGGCGGGTGCGGGTGCGCTCTTCATCGAGGTCCTGCTCGCGCTTAGTCCGGCGCGAGTAGTTGCTGTTTTCGACATCGATATAGAGCTCGTAGGGGCATTCCGGGGTTTCAAACGTAATTCGTGACGGGCCCGGCGGCACGGCCGCCACCGAGCGCGGGCCGAGATCGATGCGGGAGAATCCCTTAACCCCGCGCAGCTCGATGCGCAGCGGAATGTGGCTGCCTACGTTGCAGATCATCCAGCCTTGACCGCCGTACCACAGTTGGAAAAGCTGACGGTGCAGGGTGAGGTCCCCCTCGCCGACCCGGAAGTCACCAGCGCGACCGACGACTACTTCCTCGCCTGGTGCCATGACCAGCACGCCGCCGATCAGGTCATCGATGCGCAGCCTGGGCCCCCGGGGAGCGTCGTGCGATGGGAGTGGCTGTTGCTGGCTCATGGACACCTCCGTAGGCGGCTGGACAATTCGCGCACATCGCCTTTCGGCTCGGCGATATGCCTCAACAATGCCCTACAGTGTAGCGGCTCTCACCACAGTACTGCGGGGACAAGCCGCTTGCCCCCAGCTTGTTGGGGACTAGGACACGATGGCCCACGTCACCACGAAAATGAGGATGATGACAACAACGGTGACTGTGATGATCAGAGCGTTCTGATTATCCTTTGCGGCTGGTTTGGCAGCTCTAGGCTCTGCCGCGGCACGCTTGTGAACGGTAGCCCCCGGTACCGCAGGAGTCACCGGCGTAGAGGGAGATACCGTCCCGGGTGAGGCGACCGGGTTGGCGGGAGCCACAAAACCGGTCGGCATGGCCTGCTCGACAGATCCAAAGGAACCGGCAGGTCGCGGCCAGTGTTGCGTCGGCCGCCCTGGGGTCTTTGCCTGCCGTGGATGCGCAGGTTCCGTCGCCCGGTTGGTGGTGGGCTGGGAACGGGAGACGTCGTCAAGCGCGGCAATGAAATCCTGGGCGCGCGCATAACGCTGCATGGGCACGCTATCCAACGCCTTGTTCAGGACTGTCTGCACCTGAGTCACCACCCGTGCGGTGTCCTTCGCGAGGAACGTAGTGAAAGCATCGCTGGACAAGTCCGGGATGCGCCGCTGCCCTTCCCACTCACTGCGCGGCATCGTGTCCTTGAGGTGATGCAGCGTGAGCATCTCGAATGCAATAAGCGCTAGCGAGTAGTCATCCGCGCGCGCCGACATATCGTCATCGCCGTAGGCATGACCATTATTTTCCGGGGCCAGGTACTTTTCAGTGCCCACGATGTGGCCAACCTTCGTCAGACGGGATTGCCCCTCTTCGATGCTGATCCCGAAATCGCTGAGCACAGCAGGCGGCAAACTGCCCGGGTCCTTGCGAAGCAGGATATTAGCGGGCTTGATATCGCGGTGTACCCACCCGGGGTGTAGCTCGTGGTGCATGTAGTCCAGCGCCGAAGCAATCGGCGTGAGGTAGTAGACCACCTCAGCCACGCTAAACCCCTGGCCTTCCTGCGCGCGTTCCCGGATGGCGTGCGCCAGGGTTCCGCCGTCGATGAACGCCATCATCATGACGTCGTCACCGCGCGGCGTGGACTCCTTGGAATAGAACTGGACCACTCCCGGGTGACTGCCAATCTTGGTCAACGCCTTCATTTCGTTGTTGAAGCGGGCGCGGGAGGCTTCATCGCGGACATCATCCAGCAGCACCTTGACGGCAAGCTCACGAGAAAGATCCGGATCGGTGGCATGGAAGACCTGCCCCATGCCGCCTTCACCCAGCAGGTACACGTTGGTGTACCGCTTCTGCTGGGTCAGCCATTGCACGAAGTAGGAATTAGTCACCGCCCCATTGCACCATATGCACAACCAAGCATGAGGGTGCCATGTCCCATCGCCCCCAAATGGAGGGGACTTCACCGTGGTTCAGTCAGGCATGCGGGAGCCAGTTATGCTACCTGTTGTTCTCTATAGTTTTCCAAGGACCCTATGACCACCCCAGGATTTGGCACTAACCCCTACGAGCACACGAGCCCTGTGCACGGCGGGCCTCAGCAGACCCAGCCCCACCAGCGCAACCTCGTTCCGATCATCTGCGCGATCGCCATCCTTATCGCACTCCTGATTTCCGGTGCCGTGATCTGGAATCACGTCCGCTCCACCGGCCAGGAAACCCCCAGTACCGCCGAATCCTCGGAGCAAGCGCAATCCTCCGCGGAAGAAACCGCACCAGAAGACGACGAAGAAGAGGACACGGAAGGCGCGCCGAGCGAGGAAGCACCAGAGACCTCAGCCAGCCCTGGAGCTGCTGACGTCCCAGAGAGCCTAACCGCGGCCGGCTGGTCCGACTACCCGGAGGCGCGTTGCCAGCAGGGCGAGGACATGGTCTTCGCCGCCGCAGGTTCCGATCCGGTTTCGCACATCGTTATCTGCGAAAAGCAGGACTCGCTCTTCTACCGCGGCGTGTGGTCTAACGGTGCCGCTTTCGGACCGGCCCGGGGTGAGGGCAGCTCCTATACCGCCTCCATCCTCGACCCCACCAGCGGCGAGGACACCGGTTCCGTACTCACCATCCGCGGCACGGACTATGACATCGATGGCGAGGCCGGGACCTTCGAGGATTACTGGCCGCGCTAGGGGTCCTTAGACCGCGCCTTGCTGACAGCCTGCATCGGGCCATTCCACCTCGGCGGCGGCGAGCTGCTTGACTAGGCGCGTGAGCATCTGCTGGGCTTCTCCGTAGTCCCCGGATTCGGCCTTGGCATAGATGGCCACCGCCACCGTGTGCCCGCCCAGTGAGACAAGCCCCATCTGGCGGGCTTCATAGGCCCCGTCCTCGGCTGGGCCCCAGCCGCCCTTCATGACTGATCCTTCGAGGGTGCCCAGCCCATACTGCTGTGCGGGATCGGGCTGTCCCATGGCTGCCAGAACGGGATCAGTGCCCTGCTGGCATCCCAGGGCGGCGACAAACTCTGCTTGCTCGGCTACCGGCCACTGCGTTTGGCCAAATGCACTAAAGCCGGGGCGCGGTGGCGTGGCGGGGACAGTAGCCGTGCCAATGATCTCCTGGGTTGCCTGCGCGGCGTGCTCTCCCCCGCCGAGTGCTTCCCAGAGGGAATCGGCCGCGGCATTATCGGAAAAGGTAATCGCCCGCGACACGGTCTCCGGATCGGCCACGCCGGCGCGCTCGGCGGCAATGGCAAGCGGCACCTTCGCCGTGGACCAAGCGGACTGCGGGTCTGTGATGCCTGCTGCGGCGACGGTATCTGCGCCGGCCACCGCGATTCCGGTCCCCGGGTTGTCGGCCGCGATGGCTTCGAGGGCTTCGTGGATGTCGGAGGCCTCAATCACGGGTGGCTCCTTTTCGGGGGTGGACTCAGGCAGGGTGGGCTGGGGGCTGCTCGCTGCCGTGGGTTGCTCCGGCGCGGAGACATCGCCGATGGTGCAGGCGCTTAGCGACGCCACCGCAATCCCCGCGATCACCACTCGTGCTGCTGCTTGTTTCATCGTTGACCGCCTGCGCATTAGAGGATGTACACAACCGCATTGTTGCCACCTTTGCAGGTGACAAATTCACCGTTATCGGAGCAATCCATTGTGTAGTTCTGCTTGGTGGTTGGGCTGAAGGCCTCAATCGTGGCGTCGTACTCATGGGTATCCACCCAGTGCTTGACGTACTCGTCGCGCACAGCGTTGGCGAATGGCTCCGACGTCACCTCAGTACCGCGGTAGACGCTGTTGAAATTGCCGCCGGGCTCATTATTCCGCGCGGCGTCGTTCGCCGGAATCGCCCCCGCAGGCAAGTCGGGGTGCTCCGGGCGTTTCTGCGAGGCGGAGCTCGTCGTAGTTTCCTCCGTGGTCTTTTCCGCCTCATCCGCCGCAGAAACCGTCTCTTGGGTGTCGTCGTTGTCCTCGGTGAGCTGCGCCGCGGTGGTCAGGGGCGCATCAGCCTGAGTTCCCGTGCCGCTATTTTTGAAAAAGATAAGGTAGGCCAGCGCGGCGATGACGAGCAGCACCGCCAGGATCAGCACGGCGATGAGCACATACTTTCCGCCGTTGCCGGAACCACGGTGTGCCGGCGCGCTCTCCGAATAAGCAGTGGAATAAGCAAACGGCTGTTGTTCGTACTGGCCGCCGCCCTGCGCTGCTGACTGGGGCGGGAATTGCTGGGTGGGAAACTGCTGCTGGGCGTAGTTGCCTTGCGCTCCGGATTGGGCGAAGGGGTTGGAGTAGTTGCGCTCACCTTCCTGCGGGAAGGCCCGAGGGTGCACGGGGCGTTCCTGGGTGGGCGGGGCCTCAAAATCCACAGTGTCCGGGTGAGTTTCCTTGCGGGAAGGCTGTGGCTGGCCACCATTTCCTTGCGGGTGCTGGGAGCCGAATCCGTGGTTGCGATCTGAATCAGTCACCGGTGCCTCCGTAGATCTAGACATGTCAAGTGCGCCCTGTGGGCACGTTTCTATCTTTACTATCTTTACACAGCCGCACTGGTGACGGTGGCGTTCGAACGTGGCGGGGAGTACTCCCACGGGAGTGTCCCTCACACCACACAGACGGTGTCACAGAGTTTAGATTGTTAGAGGTACCTCTTATACTCCACCTTCCTGCGCACGGAAAGGCTGTTATTCTCCCGCCATGACTTTTCCTACCGGCCCTTCGGGCACGCCGCCGCATAACTCCGGCCCTTCCGGCTTCGGTTCCCCCGGGTTTGGCCGCCCCGGCGGTTCTCCCGTTCCACCCGGCCAGCCACAGGCTCGCCCGGGTGGCTTTGGCAACACACCGCCGTTTGGTGGGCAGCCCACTGGCACCCCGGCGCAGCCTTCCTTCGGTGGTGGCGCGCCCACGCCACCGCCCCAACCCCAGCCGCCCCAGTACTCCGCGCCTGCTCCTCAGAAGGGCAAGGGACGATTCAGCGGCGCTATTGCGGCGCTGATCTCCCTATTCATCGTGCTGGCCGTGGTCCTCGGGGTGGGCGCGTGGTTTATCTGGGGCCGCGAGTCCACCGACGCTTCGCAGGCCGGTGGCTCCCCTGAGCCGACGACGACCGCCTCGCTCGCGGGAGCTCCAATCACCACGGCCGGGCGTATCGATACCGACTTGGAAGCAGGCGGCGTAGTCATTGCCCGCACGTTCTTCCCGGATTCCTATGTCTCGCAGTCCGGTAGCACCAACATCGCTGACGTGCAGCTGAGCGAAGGACACAGCCAACTTATCGCTGTCTTTGGATTTAGCGATGACCGCGCAAATACGAACGTTGCCAGTGCCACCGTTACCGTCAACGGCGCTGACGGTGCTGAGCTGGCCTCCTTCGAGGTTCCAGCAGAGGAAGCTCTCGAAATGCCCATCAACATCGCAGATCACCAGGATCTGCGCTTTACTTTTACGTATAAGGACGCCAGCGGCAATCCCGCGGACAACACTGGCTTCGCGGTGGCTTCGCTCCACGCGCAGTAGCGCGCACCGCCGGGTCATCACGCCGTGGCGCCGAAGCTGCCCTTGTTGCCAAAGTTATTGCCCTCTGACCGCGTGGCGGCGCATAACTTCGTCGTTTAGGGCAGTTGTTGTCCTCGAGGGAAAAGCTTCCGTGCATGCGAAAGCCGCCTCCCCTTCCCGCGCAGTGGTGCGCAGGAATGAAGGAAGCGGCTGTGTGCTGCCCATGGCAGCGCCTTTGCCAGGCTTAGTGGAAGAAGTGGCGAGTGCCGGTGAAGTACATGGTCACGCCAGCCTTCTTGGCGGCCTCGATGACCTCTTCATCGCGGATGGAGCCGCCCGGCTGAACCACGGCCTTGACGCCGGCGTCGAGGAGAACCTCCAGGCCATCGGCAAACGGGAAGAAAGCATCGGAAGCAGCGAAGGAGCCCTCGGTGCGGTTGGCGCCGTCGGCCAGCGTGTTAGCGCGCTCGACTGCCAGCTTTGCAGAGTCCACGCGGTTGACCTGGCCCATGCCCACGCCCACGGTGGCGTTGTCCTTGGCCAGCAAGATGGCGTTGGACTTCACCGCACGAACGGCGCGCCAAGCGAACTCCAGCTGCGCCAGGTCGGACTCATTCAGAGCCTCACCAGCAGCCAGGGTCCAGTTGGCCGGGTTATCGCCCTCTGCCTGGTAGGTATCCGGCTCCTGGGTGAGCATGCCGCCGGAGATGAACTTAACTTCCTCCTTGGGCGCTTCATGCTCTGCCTGCAGCACGCGCAGGTTCTTCTTGGCCTTGAGGACCTCGATGGCGCCTTCCTCGTAGGACGGAGCCACAATAACCTCGGTGAAAATCTCCTTGACCTGCTCGGCCATCTCCACGGTGACCTCACGGTTCACAGCGATGACTCCGCCAAAGGCAGACATCGGGTCGCAGGCGTGAGCCGCGCGGTGAGCAGCCGCGATGGACTCCTCAGACACCGCGATGCCGCACGGGTTGGCGTGCTTGATGATGGCCACGCACGGGCGCTCGTGATCCCAGGCGGCGCGCCAGGCGGCGTCCGCATCCTGGTAGTTGTTGTAGCTCATCTCCTTGCCGTTGAACTGCTTCGCGTTGGCCAAACCAGTGGTACCGATGCGGGTCACGGTCGCGGACTGGTGAGAGTTCTCGCCGTAGCGCAGCGGGGTGGTCTCCTCGCCCTCGCTGAGCTGATCGACGAACCATGCGGACACCGCGGCGTCATAATCAGCGGTGTGCAGGAAGGCATCGCGGGCCAGACCGCGGCGCTGCTCCAAGGTAAAGCCGCCATTGGCCACAGCGTCAGCCACCTCGCCGTAGCGAGCCGGATCCACGACCACAGCAACAGACGGGTGGTTCTTGGCAGCCGCGCGCACCATGGACGGGCCACCGATATCGATCTGCTCCACGCAGCCATCAAAGTCCGCGCCGGAAGCCACCGTCTCACGGAAGGGGTACAGGTTCACCACGACGAGCTGGAACGGATCCACCTCCAGCTCCTCCAGCTGCTTCAGGTGGTCCTCCTTGCGGGTATCCGCCAGGATCCCCGCATGCACGCGCGGGTGCAAGGTCTTGACTCGACCCTCGAGGCACTCCGGGAAGCCGGTGAGCTTCTCGACGGGCGTGACCTCAATGCCCAAGTCCGCGATCTTCTTCGCGGTGGAACCGGTGGAAACGATCTCCACGCCGGCCTTATCCAGGGACCGGGCAAGGTCCTCCAAACCGGTCTTGTCGTACACGCTGATGAGTGCGCGCTTGATGTTCTTACGATCTTCGCTCATGGTACGGGGACTTAAGCCTTCCTTGCGGTAATGAGAGGTAGTTAGAGCTGAATACTGAGTTCCTCGCCCTTCACGCGCGTGGCGCGAAGGACGGCAACGATGAGTTCTCTTTCGACCACTTTGATGCGCTCGTGCAAGCTGGCCTCATCATCCCCCGGCAAGACCCGCACGGGCTCTTGGGCAATGATGGCGCCGGTATCGACGCCGGCATCTACGAAGTGGACGGTCGAGCCTGTGACCTTGGCGCCGTAGGCCAGCGCATCGCGCACGCCGTGCGCGCCTTTGAAGGCGGGCAAGAGCGCGGGGTGGGTATTGATGGTGCGACCTTCGAAGCGATCCAGAAAATCCTTCCCCAGGATCTTCATAAAACCTGCAGAAACAACAACGTCTGGTTGCGCAGAATCCACTGCGGCAACCAGACGCTTATTCCATTCGGTGCGGTCAGCACCCATCTCTACGACCTCGGTGGCGATTCCCGCCGCCTGCGCGCGCTCGATGCCTTGGCAGGGCACGTCCGCGACGACCTTCACGACGCCATAGCGCTCATCCTGGCCATCGAGGATGGCTTGGAGCAAGGAGCCGGTTCCAGAAACAAGAACCACGACGTTAAGGCGGGCAGAAGCAGCGGGCTGGTGCGGTGTAGTCACGCGCTACAGCCTAGCCGCTGCCGCCCTGAACCGGGGAATTTTACTCCTTAGAGGGGGCCTCGTCCTCTTCCTCAGACACGTCTTCTTCCTCTGGTTCTGTCTCCTCGATTGCCTCCTCGACTGGCTGCTCGTCGTCCCCCTCGGTCTCGTCCGATTCGACGACTTCTGCGTCAATCACCTCAGCATCCGCATCGCTGCCGACCTCAGGCTCGGCTTCAGGCTCGGCCTCGGCCTCCAACTCGCTGTCCTCGTCCACGTCATCCTCGGCTTCAGTCTCGGCCTCGGTCGTGGGCTCTGCGGCAACGGCTGCGTCGGGGGCGTCGTCAAGCAAGGCAGAAACCGGCACAGCGTTCGCCGCGTTGACGGGTGTGTGCACGGCCTCCTCAGTCTCTGTGGGCGCTTCAGGAGCAGCCTCCGGGGCAGCCGCGCGGCGCGCACGCCACGACGTCACTGCCTGTGCCGTTGCGAATGCACATCCCACGACTAGGCACCACAGACAGCTCAGACCCACTGCGGTCCATACCTCGGGACCGGTGTAGCCGTATACGCCCAGCGCGCCGGACACGCCGTACACAGCCACGAGAGCGGCTACCGCGGCGGTAACGGTAGCCACGAGCGCAACCTGGAAGGAGACCAGTGCACGGCGACGGTAAAACGCCACCACTGCCGCAACGGCGGAAACAATGAGCAGGACAGCAGCCCAGGAACTAATAGACGGTGGAACTGCGGCAGCCAACGGCAGCGGTGGAAGCGGAACCACGTGGCCGCTAAAGAGGCTCACGCTGGTGCCTTCACCGATGTGCAGCTCCGAACCGCTCAGGACCGCTCCCGCAGCCACGGCAGCGTTCGGGAGATAAAGAATGCTCAGCAGGAAAAGACCGGCGGTTCCCAGTGCATTAAGGACTGGATACTCGGCGAGCATCTCTGATTGACGCGACCAACCGACTCCCCACAAGACCACCACGAGAATGAAACCAGCAGCAAAAAGGTATCCGAGGTAGCTCAAGCCTATCTGGGCGGCATCGACGAACACGCGGGGGACCCCGCTGCGCTTGGCCAGGGCCTTCCACAAGCGCGGGCCCATTCCACCGATGAGGGCGACCGCATGCAATAACAACATGCGGGGAAGCACACGGTACAGCTCCGGAGGGGAAACATCGTAGACTTTGCCAGCGTCCCACAGCATCAGCCATGCGATGACAGTAAGGACTAAGGGAACCAGCAACACGCACGCGCTCACAACGATGAGGTCGTTAATGCTTGCCTTATCCTTGACCGCTGCCCGCACGCGCCGCCCCACCAGCCAGGCTAGGAGCAGCGCAGGCAGAACCGGGATAAAGCCCACGTCAATACCGCCCGCGCGAATAGGCGAAAGGTTAAAGACCATCCATGCTTCCCCGACGATGGTGGGCAGCCACGCCGACGGGGAACTTGTCAGAAGCAGTGCCGCGATAGCGACCACGAGAATGCCCAGCACGACGACGAGGTTCGGAACGCCGACGACGATGAGCATGCGGCGAAAACGCCCGCGGAGCGTGGTCGGGGCCTGCGCGCGGCGGGCGCGAGCCTTGTCGGACTCGACCCCTTTGATGCGCTGCGCTGGATCTCGACGATCTCTGCGGTGCCCGCGCTCAGAGTGCTCAGCACTATCACCGCGCCCACGCACGTGCGCGCGTGGGCGAGCTGACGACCTGGACTGGGGACTCGTGTTCTTATTCATCGGCGTCCACTTTGCCACGGCCCCCTCCCCCACCGGGGGTGGCGCGGCGAGGTAAGCGCTAAATGGTGCGGTACACCCCCGAAGGAAAACTTCACGAGTGCGCACTACTCATGCCGACAACCGAAAGCCCCGGCGACTCCCACGGAGATCGATTCACTTTATTCACAGGAATCAGCTGTCGTTTCATTATGTGCGGCTCTTCCCAGATATCCAGAAGAAAAACCGCAATCTGGGTTGCTCTGCATTCGCCGAGACGCTACTGTTACATCTCGTTGGTAACAGGAAGGTCACAATCGGATAACCTCCCAGATTGAAACGTAACGTTTACTCTGGGTAGGCGATAGTGAATTGAGGACGGAAGAAGAGTTCATGCGAAGCAAGACTCAGCGAAGCGTAGGACGCCACCGCAAAATCACCACCGCACAGACCGCGAAGGGACGTCTGGCAGTGATGACTGTTGCGGCAGGCGCCGTATCCACCGCAGGCGTTGGCGGCGCAGCAGCAGGTACCATCCAATCCGCTGGCGCCGGGGAAACCAAGGCACAGTCCGTCGACTACACCCTGCAGGCAGATACCGATCCGCTGAAGAACGCGCAGGCTGCCGTCGAAGACGCAGCACCGCAGATCCTCGCCATCGCCGAGTCCAAGCCGGTCGCCGACCTAGCTACGCAGCTCGATAAGGCCATCCAGGCCGCCGATGCCCGCGCCGCCGCCGATGAAGCGAACCGCGCGCCGACCATCGCCCGCCCGGCAGAGGGTACTTTCACCTCCGGCTTCGGCCCCCGCTGGGGCTCCTTCCACTCCGGCATTGACATCGCAAATGCCGTGGGCACCCCCATCCTCGCCGTTATGGGCGGCACCGTCATCGACTCCGGCCCGGCCTCCGGCTACGGCCAGTGGATCCGCATCAAGCACGATGACGGCTCCATGAGCGTCTACGGCCACATGCAGACCCTCGACGTCGCCGTGGGCGAGCGCGTCCACGCTGGCCAGAAGATCGCCGGCATGGGCTCCTTGGGCTTTTCCACCGGCTCCCACCTGCACTTCGAAATTCACCCCACCGGTGAGGGCGCCGTAGACCCGATTCCGTGGCTCGCAGAGCGCGGCATCAACATCAGCTAAGCCACGCTTTTAAATCCTTCCTCCAGCGCTAAGGCGGTATAGGGCACTGTTGCCCTATACCGCCTTGTGCATTCCCCCACCTTCCACCCCCGCCTGCACCAACCGTTGACCGGACATAAGGTTACCCAGTAACTTACTGGGTATGTACCGAAAGATTTCCTCCCTTACCCTCCGCCAAGGAGGTGACCATGTCCGTCAAACATTCCGTGCTTGCACTGCTGAGTGAAGAGCCCGCTACTGCCAGCCACATCAAAAACCGCTTTGCTGAGACCTTCGACAACCTCTGGCCGCTCAACATGGGCCAAGTCGCCCAAACTTTGAGCCGCTTGGAGCGCGATGGCCTCATCGCCACCGACGGTGAGCTCACCGGCCCCACCGGGCGGCGCGCCACCAGCTACGCCATCACCCCCGCTGGCCGCGAGGAACTCTCACAGTGGTGGATGTCCACCTTGCATAACGACGCCATCGAGCGCGATGAGCTCGTGCTCAAAGTATCGCTTGCTGCACGACGCTCCGACGTCGACGTCATTGCCGTCCTCGACGCCCAGCGCTTCGCCACCGTCCGCCAACTGCGCGAGCTCAACCGTCAGGCCTCTGAGTTGCCTGCGGAACGCAGCGCCCAACGTTTGGCTGTTGAGCGCCAAATCTTCGACCTGGAATCTCTCTCACGCTGGCTCGACCGCGTGGAATCCCTAACCAACCCAACCACCACCGAGGAGGACCCGCGATGACCCCCAACTCCGCGCCCACGACCCAGCACATGCCGTTTCCTCTCGAGCTCGAAAACATTACCTGCGTCTTCGGCAGCGGTGCCCGCCAGGTAACTGCCTTGGATTCCGTGAACTTGCAGCTGCAGCCGGGCGAACTGGTAGCCGTCATGGGCCCTTCTGGTTCCGGCAAGTCCACCTTGCTCAACGTCGCGGGCTTGCTGCAGCCGCCAACATCAGGGCGCGTGCTTCTCGACGGCGCCGACGCCTCCCAGCTCTCCAAAGCTAAAGCGGCCATCGCCCGCCGCCGCCACTTGGGACTGGTGTTTCAGCACTTCAACTTGGTCTCCTCCCTCACCGTGGGCGAGAACGTGTCCCTGCCCCTCGAACTGGACGGACTTTCGCCTGCGCAGTGCCGCGAGGCCGCAGAGGAAGCTCTCAGTGAGGTCGGTCTCGACGGCACCATCGACCGCTTCCCGGAGGAAATCTCCGGCGGCCAAGCCCAGCGCGTGGCCATTGCCCGAGCGCTCATTGGGCCACGCAAGGTGCTGCTTGCGGATGAGCCCACCGGCGCCCTCGACACCTCGACGGGCGAAGAGATCATGAAGGTCCTGCGCGCGCGTATCGACGCCGGCGCCTCCGGCATTTTGGTTACCCACGAGCCGCGTTTCGCGGGCTGGGCCGACCGTGTCGTCATGGTTCGCGACGGGCGTTTGACCGGCGAGGAGGTGCGTTAGTATGTCCGGCATTAATGCCGCCACCCGCCCGACGAGGCGCGACCTGTGGCGCCACCCGTGGCGCACGCTAGCCGCCGTTTTGCTCATCGCGCTGCCAGTGGCACTCGTGATTGGAATGGCGCTCTTTGATAATTCCTCCGGTCGGCTCTCCGCGGCCTTGAGCTCACCCGAGCGGCAGATCAGCGCCGAGCGCTCGGACATTAGCAACGAAGACGTACCACGCTTGGCTGCCGAGGTGCTTCCTGAGGGCCTCAGTGTCAGCCCGGTCGCCACTTTTTCTAGCACGTCACTAATCCATAATGGGAAGTCAACCAACTCCTGGGTAGATCAGTTCGACGCAGAGAATCCGCCGGAGCCAGCACAGGAGGCCGTCGACAAGTTCAATCTTGGCCCCAACCAGGCAGTTCTATCGCGTTCGACCGCGCGCAAGATCGACGCCTCCGTGGGGGACGTTATCACCGTGCGCACCAACGCCCTCAGCGGTGACCACCAAGCCACAGTTGCGGCCATTGCTCCCGAAAACTATGATTTTGTCACCTCCCCCACCCTCAATGAGGCCCTCAGCGACCCTTCTTTTACAACACGCACCACCTGGGCCATCGTGGGTGATACACCGCTGACCGAGGAGGATGCCGACCGCGCCCGTGAAGCTGGGCTGGAAATCTGGGCAGCGGAGCTGCGAGATACGGACCGCCCCGATTCTGAGCCGGATTCCTTTGGCGGAATCCTGAGCAGTATTCTTTTCGTGCTCTTCTTCTTTGGCCTCTACGCCATCGCCGGATTGCTCATCCTTTTCCTTCTCACGCCCGTCTTCACACTGGCTACCGGACGCAATACACGCCTGTACGCGCTGATGTCGAGCCAGGGCGCACTACCGCGCCACATCATGTTCGCGGTGATGGCTTATGGCCTACTGATGGGGCTTATCGGCGCCACCATCGGCGTGGTTGTTGGCCTGGCAGCTTCGTGGGCGTGGTGGGCAGCCCGCTACCCGGACTTTGCCGCACGCCCGCCCTTCCTAGCTATTGGCCTTGCATGGATCGTGGCGGTGGCAGGCTGTGTCATTGTCTCCATCGTTCCCGCGTGGTTGGCGCAACGTGGTGCCCTATCCACCGCAATCCAGGGCGCTGCTCCCGACCGCCTCTTGCGCTTCCGGCGGTGGATGGCCATCGGCCCTGCATTCCTGCTTCTGCTCGTGCTATTCAGCTTCACCCCCTGGGGAAAGTACATCCCTACGGTGCTGGCTCTCTTCGGAGTCATCGCGGTTGCCGCGTCTGCCCCAGCCTTGGTCTTCCTGTGCTCCCTGTTATCTCGCCGCGGCCCACTCGCGTTGCGGCTGGCTGGACGCGGCCTGACCCGGCGCAGCATGCATGCCTTGCCGACGTCCATCGCTCTCGTTTCAGTTGCCTTCGTAGCCTCCCTGTTTGGCGTGGGCATCATGACGGATAGCGCAAAGACCACCGCCGAAGAAGAGCTCGTCATGCCGCCTACTTCTGCACTGATTGAGGAGACGACGTTTGAGCAACCAACGCAGGTGTCCACACCGGAAGAACGCGCCGCGGTAGAGGCCATCTTGCGGACCACCACCGCCCGTACGTATCCCTTCTCTGCTTTCCCCTCGTGGACGACGTCCTACAGCCTTCCAGAGGATGGCACTTTTTACGAGCTCACCACCGAGTTTGATTACCAGTGCGAGCAGGTCGATCTCAGCAAGCCGGTTGAGAGGGCAGTGTTCGTGGATAATCAGGGACGGCGCACCGATGAGTCCGAAGAGGCTCGCCAGGAGTGCGCCCACGAGTTGATGACATCGTTCCCCTATAACCCGCTGATCTATCAAAGCAGGATGGTTCAAACGGATTCTTCCCAGCTCGAGCTGTGGCAGTTCGACTCAGAAGAAGATCGACGCGCAGCGGCACAAACGTTGGATGCCGGCGGCATCGTGCTCCCTCACAGCAGCCACGTCGGCGATAAGACGCATGGAACGGTGACCGTAAAATCCTATAACCGCATTGATAGCCAAGAACCGAGCGGGACACAGGACGCGGATCTGCCGGTTGTGGAGGCCCTGCCCACTGCGGCTCGCGATGTGGTCTTGATCAGCCAGCAGGCAGCAGAAAAGCTGAACATGGAGCCCTTCTACGTGGGCCAGGCCCTTGCTTTCGACGAAGCACCGAGTGAGTCCGAGCGCGAGGAGCTGCAAGACCTGACAGCGAGCGCCTCGCAGTCGCAATACTCGCTAAACTTCGCAGTCTCTACTCCCGGGAGCTTCCGCTACTACCTGGGCCTCGGAATGGGGTTCGTCTGCCTCATCGTGCTCGCGCTCATCATTGCCAACGCAGCGAGCAGCATGCGCCAGGAAAGCACCGTGCTGCAATCCATCGGCGCCCACCCTTCGCTGATGTCCAAGGTGGCAGCATGGCAGACGTGGATGCTGGCCACCGTAAGCATGCTCTTTGGTGTGGTTGCCGGACATCTCGGCACGTACTTCTTTGCCGATAGCTCAGGATACGTTTTCTCGACGCCGCTCCATGGCTTGCGCCCGCAGGACTACTTCACCCCGGATTGGTGGCAATTCCTCGCTGTGCTCGTCGTGCCGCTGTTGGCTGCCGCCCTCGCGGCTGCGATCAACCGCAGCGACAAGACGGCCCCACTCACCGCGCGGGATCGCAGCGAATCACGTTCCCTGACTTAACAGCGCTGACCAAGTAGCAGCGCCCACAACCCCAGCGCTCTCGGCTGAAAGATTGGCCGGGAGCGCTGCACTTTTCACCCCCCAAATCTCACCCCCATTCTTTAAACCTCTACTTTACCCCTGTAACAATTTTCACTTCTTTCACATGCGCAACACGCTGGGCTGTTCGATAGTTTTTCGAACAATTCCTGGATTTACCTGCATTTTTAAGCGTTGCGCAGGGTGGTCCCGCGGGATAGTTTGTATCTCGTTGCCACACAGCCTCAGCACTCGGTTGCAACCGCACCGGCGTGTCGCGGGCTGCAAGGCGCACTGCGGCTGATACGGCCGCTCCCCTATTGCTCACAGGCTTCCGCCGCATACCCAGCGGGCCACAGCAGGACTTAAGGACGTGAAGTTATGAAGCGCACGCTCAGCGCACTCGCCGCCGTGGCGGTTAGCACCGCCACCGTGACGACCCCAGCGTTCGCCGCCGAACCGGCAGCAAGCGTGGACGTCTCCGACGGGTCCTCCAAGGACCCGTCCGCTGCCGACGTCGAAGTCAAGGAAGAATCCAAGGCCGACCTCTTCAAAGCCGTCTCGGGGCTGCTCATTTCGACAGCCGGTGCCCTCAACGGGGCATCCGTCCCAGAGGTCAACACCACGCAGGACGGCTTCGAGATCGTCCTCGATCCCTCCAGCATTCCTGGTCTCGCCGAGGCCTTCGCCCCGCAGGGCGATCACTCCGGCCTCACCCCTACTCGCGGCCAGGACGCGGACGGTAACACCGTGGTCTTTCCGACCTCCGGAACTTTCACCTCTGGCTTCGGCCCGCGGTGGGGTTCCTTCCACAACGGCATCGATGTGGCAAACCCCATTGGCACCCCCATCTACGCCGTCATGGACGGCGAGGTCATTTCCTCCGGCGCTGCCCAGGGCTTTGGCAACTGGATCCGCATCCAGCACGACGATGGCACCATCACCGTCTACGGCCACATGCCCAGTGACCAGCTGCTGGTCGACGTCGGCGACCGCGTCGAGGCCGGCGACCAAATCTCCGTCATCGGCAACGAGGGCCACTCCACCGGCCCGCACCTGCACTTCGAGGTTCACCCGGGCGGCGGCGCGGCCGTCGATCCGGTGGACTGGTTCAGCGAGCGCGGCATCCTCATCTAAAGCATCAGAGCTTTTCCATCGGCACTCCGCCGATGAGCATGAGGCGAACCTTGCCCGCTGAACCGAAGTCCACGGTGACCGTCGCCCGCGCGCCGGTCCCGGAGGCCTCGATGACCGTGCCCAGCCCGTATTTCGCGTGGTTGACGCGGTCCCCCACAACTAAATTGAGATGGTTATTCTTCGGCATCGACGTTGCCGAGGCCGGCTTGCGCGAGCGCTGCGAAGGGGAAGACGCAGCGCTCCGCGAGCCATAGCCGCCTCCACGGAAGAACCCGCTATCAGAGCCAAAGGTTCGCCCGTATTGGTAGGAATCATCTCCGCCCCACGCGCCAGACAGCGAGCTGTCTGGTTCTTCACGGCGCCAGTCGATGAGGTCCTCTGGGACCTCGGCGAGGAAGCGACTGGCCGGGTTCGTCACCGGGTTGCCCCAGGACGAACGAAGAATCGCGCGCGTGAGGTAGAGCTGTTCCCTAGCACGCGTGATACCCACGTAGGCCAGGCGGCGTTCTTCGCTCAGCTCCTTCGGGTCCCCCAGCGAGCGCATGTGCGGGAACTGTCCATCCTCCCAGCCGGTGAGGAAGACGACGGGGAATTCAAGGCCCTTCGCAGTGTGCAGCGTCATCAGCGTGACCACCCCGGATTCGTGGTCCGGAATCTGGTCCGCATCCGCCACGAGTGAGACCTTTTCAAGGAACGCCTGAAGCGAGCCCGGCGCGGCTTCACCTTCTGCTAGCTCGGGTGCTTCTTCTGCGTCCGCACCCATGAATGCCATCTCATTAGCGGCCTCAGAGCTGAACTCGCGGGCCACCGAGACCAACTCGTTGAGGTTATCCAGGCGCGCACCATCCTGCGGATCGTTGGAGTTCTCGAGCTCCGCGCGGTAGCCGGTGGCGTCAAGAAGCGCGTTGAGCAACTCCCCCAAATCCGGTTGGCCCGTCACCTCATTGACCATGCCCGGAATCTGCGCGCGCACGCCCTCCATCATCTCGTTGAATTTGGTGACGGCATTCACTGCCCTTGTACCGAGACCCGCGACCTTGCCCTCTGCTGCATCCCGAAGAGCAGCCCCAAAGCTCACGCCAAGGTTTTCCGCGTGCAGAGCGATCTGTGCTTGTGCCTTGTCACCAATAGCGCGCTTCGGCACGTTGATAATGCGGCGCAAGCTCACCGTGTCATCCGGATTATCCATGATGCGCAAGTAGGCCACCATGTCCCGGATCTCGCGACGCTCATAGAAGCGCGTGCCACCGACCACCTTGTACGGGATGCCCGAGCGCACGAAAATATCCTCCAACGCGCGCGAGGCGTTATTGGTGCGGTACATCACTGCAATATCCGAATAAGCTGTGCCCTTATCCGCCAAGGAATCAATTTCCGAGGCGATATACCGCGCCTCGTCGTGCTCATTATCCGCGACGTAGCCGACAATCTGCTCGCCCTGGCCGTGGGCTGTCCACAGGTTCTTCTCGCGGCGGCCCTCATTCTTCGCAATGACCGCATTCGCCGCGTTCAGAATGGTCTGCGTCGAACGGTAGTTTTGCTCCAGCAAAATCGTGTGCGCCTGCGGGTATTCCCGCTCGAACTCCTGAATATTCCTGATGGTAGCGCCACGGAAGGCATAAATCGACTGATCCGAATCACCCACCACGCACAGTTCCGGCGCATCCGGCGGCAGCTCGCCCCTGCCCACCAAAGCCGAGACCAATGCATACTGCGCGTGGTTGGTGTCCTGGTATTCGTCGATAAGCACGTGCTTAAAGCGGCGACGATAAAACTCCACCACCTGCGGGTGCTGATTAAAGATGCGCACTACTTCCCCGATGAGGTCATCGAAGTCCACCGCGTTCGCCGCGCGCAGGCGGCGCTGATATTCCTCGTACACGCTCGCCACGGTGAGCTCGAAAGGATTCTTCGTCCTCTCTGCCTCCGCGCGCGCCTGCTCCGGGGAGATGAGCTCGTTCTTGCGGTTGGAAATCTGATTAGCCAGAACACGCGCCGAATACTTCTTCAGATCCAGCTGCATGTCCTTCGCAATCATGGTGAGCAGCCGGCGGGCATCATCGCCGTCATAAATGGTGAAATTCGTGTTCAAGCCCGGTACGAGCTGGGCGTTATTGCGCAAGATACGCACGCAAATCGAGTGGAAGGTGGACACCCACATCCGCTCCGCGACGGGGCCGACAAGCTGGCCGACGCGCTCCTTCATCTCCGCGGCTGCCTTGTTGGTAAAGGTAATGGCGAGGATCTGCCAGGGGGCCACCCCGCGCTCCCGCATAAGGTACGCAATGCGGCGAGTCAACACTGCAGTCTTGCCCGAGCCCGCGCCGGCCACAATAAGCAGCGGCGAGCCCGAATGCGTCACAGCCTCTTCCTGCTGCGGATTTAAGCCCTCGAGCAACGGATCAGAGCCCTGACCGGAAGGGGCGTCGACGTTGCTCCCGGGCGCGGGAAACAGGCCGCCGGTGGAAGAATCGGAAGACGAACGGGGGACGAAAGGAGATTTGTTATTCATAATGCTCTCCAACCTACTAGCACCACCGGACATTGCCCCTCACCGCACTTCTGGTCGGCGTGAAAGCTGGTAATTCCCCTTTTCTCCCGGCATGGTGGCACAATCTGATGTCATGAGCTCTTCACATCCTGGCAACGCAGACTCTGGCTTGAGCCCTGAGCACCAAGACCCCAACGTCGTGGACAATGGGCTCGACATTCGCATGCCGTCGGGCACCGATGACCCGCTGAGTGATGCCGAGATTCAGCGCTACCGCGAAGAGATCAACCGCCTCGACCGCGTTATTCTCGACGCTATCAAGCGCCGCACCGACATTTCGCGCACCATTGGTAAGACGCGAATGAGCTCAGGCGGCACCCGTTTGGTGCATACCCGCGAAATCGCGATCCTCAACGAATTCCGCGACGAGCTCGGGGAGGAAGGCCCCGCCATCGCCTCCGCCCTCCTGCGCTTAGGGCGCGGCAAGCTCGGCTGATCAAACGCCGCACGGACCAGTCCCCAGCACTCGCGCCCTTAAACATGCGGTGGGTTAGGCTCGCGCCATGCGCTTTTCCTCTCGCCTGGCTGCGATTCTCGCCGCGGCCACCGCTGCGTCCGTGTTATCCGCCTGCAGCACCTCTTCTTCCGCTGAGACCACCATTTCCACCACGACGCTCGATCTTCCCGCCGTCAGCGACTCCGACCGCAGGCAGGGTTCCGCAGCATCCGGAACAACGCAAGGCTTCGAGGAGCCCCTCGACGGCGATGCGCTCTGGGATAACACCACCGAAATCCCTCAAGCGGAGCGACCGGAGCCCCGACGTAACCTGATAGCTCCTGACGCTGCCGATTACTTCATGAGCCTGGGGGTGTTGACGCCGGGTGCGCCCATCTACAACGGCACAAACGGTGGCCGGTGCTCCACCGGTCATTTCGCCGGCGATGGGCAGCGCCTCTTTATCCTCACCGCCGGGCACTGCGGGGACACGGGTGACACCTTCTATTATGAGGATCAATCCGGCAGTACGGTAGAGATAGGCCAGATGGTAAAGAAGGCCCGCAACACCAACACCGATAGCATCAACTCGGCCGACATTGCACTGATCGAAGTGTCCAACCCTGCCGCCGAAGTATCTACCGCACCGGCCTTCAATGCGCCTTTGGCCGGTTGGATGAGCCTCGAGGATGTCACGCACAAGAAGCCCACGATGTGTTTTGCCGGTTCCGCGGGAGGCGCTGCCTGCGACGATTTCATTGACCGCTTCGAAGACCAAGGGCTCTTCACCTTCGGCAGCGAGAGCGTCCCCGGTGATAGCGGCGGTCCTGTCTACGCTTCCATCGACGGCAAACTGTACGCGGTCGGTGTCTTGTCCTTTGGCAACTACGATGATTACACCGGCCCCGAAACTGGTGCCATGGAGATCGGAAACACGATGGAGCAATTCAACCTGAAGCTCTACTCCTAGCTCAACGCAGTACGGTCTTCTGCCTCGGCAGCGAAGGGATTTCTGGACTACGGTGGACACAGTAAGTTTCATGTCTGCTACCTGCCAGAAAGGCTTTTGCAATGGACATCACCGCTCAGCCGCAGTGGGCCGCGCTCACCTCGCTTTTTGAAAGCAAGAAGGACCTCAACCTGCGTGAGCTTTTTGCTAACTCCGCTTCCCGCGCCGCAGACTATTCTTTCGACGCCGCGGGCCTGCACGTGGATCTGTCGAAGAACCTCATCGATGAGGAAGTAGTCACCGCACTGGTGGACCTCGCCCGGGCTGCCGACGTCGAGGGGCGCCGCGACGCAATGTTCGCCGGCGAGCACCTCAACAACACCGAGGATCGCGCCGTGTTGCACACCGCGCTGCGCCTGCCCGTGGAGAAGGACTTGAGCGTCGACGGCCAGGACGTCGCTGCCGACGTCCACGAGGTGCTGGGCCGCATGCGTGACTTCGCCACTGCGCTGCGCTCCGGCAAGTGGCTTGGCCACACCGGACACACCATCAAAAAGGTGGTCAACATCGGCATCGGCGGCTCCGACTTGGGCCCGGCCATGGCCGCGAAGGCCCTGCGCTCCTACGAAGTGGCGGGCATTAGCGCGGAGTTCGTCTCCAACGTCGACCCCGCGGATCTCGCCGCGACTCTCGACGGCCTCGACGCCGGCTCCACCCTCTTCATCGTGGCCTCCAAGACCTTCACCACCCAGGAAACCCTGGCCAACGCTCACGCCGCACGCCGCTGGCTGATTGAGCAGTTTGATGGTGATGAGTCGGCCGTCGCCAAGCACTTCGTTGCCGTTTCCACCAACGCGGAGAAGGTCGCGGAGTTCGGCATCGACCCCCAGAACATGTTTGGCTTCTGGAACTGGGTGGGCGGCCGCTACTCCGTTGATTCCGCTATCGGTCTGTCGCTCATGTGCACCATCGGCCCGCTGGACTTCATGCGTTTCCTCGAGGGCTTCCACGCCATGGACGAGCACTTCCGCACTGCGCCTCTGGAGCAGAACGTGCCGGTGCTCATGGGCCTGCTCGGCGTTTGGTACTCCAACTTCTTTGGCGCGCAGACCCACGCGGTGCTGCCTTACTCCGAGGACCTCGGACGCTTCCCGGCCTACCTGCAGCAGCTGACTATGGAGTCCAACGGCAAGTCCGTGCGCCGCGACGGCACCGCTGTCACCACCGGCACCGGTGAGATTTACTGGGGCGAGCCGGGCACCAATGGCCAGCACGCCTTCTTCCAGCTCATGCACCAAGGCACCCGCCTCATCCCGGCGGATTTCATCGGCTTTGCTCGCCCGAAGGAGGACTTCCCCACCGCGGACGGCACCGGTTCGATGCATGACCTGCTCATGGGTAACTTCTTCGCGCAGACCAAGGTGCTGGCTTTTGGTAAGACGGCGGAAGAGATTGCCGCCGAGGGCGTGGACCCGGCTGTGGTCCCGCACAAGGTAATGCCGGGCAACCGCCCGTCCACCACGATCCTGGCGGAGGAGCTCACCCCGCAGGCCCTCGGCGCGCTCATCGCACTCTACGAGCACATCGTCTTCACCCAGGGCATCATCTGGGACATCAACTCCTTCGACCAGTGGGGCGTGGAGCTGGGCAAGCAGCAGGCCAATGACCTGGCACCGGCAGTCTCCGGCAAGGAGGAGGCCGCATCCGGCGACGGCTCCACCGATGCTCTGATCGGTTGGTACCGCAACCACCGCTAAGCACTGCTTGGCGACGTCCCCCGGCCGAACGGTCGGGGGTTCACGCGTTTTCAAGCGCAATCGGCATGCGGGATCGCCAAGGCCGCGGAGGCCCTGTGGGCGTCCGCGTGTCCTTTGTGTTGCGTGGCGGTTTACCCGCCGGGCGGTCCGAGTCCGCGTTGCGCGGCTTGATATGCCACTTGAGCGGTGATTGGTTCTCCCCAGGGCGGGATGTAGTCCACACCGCCGCGAATCCTAAACACGTAGCCAGCACCTGTTGGTTTCTCTGGGTCGTCATCATTGACGCCGTTGTGATAGGCACACAACATTGTCAGATTCGGTGGATCGGTGGTACCTCCTGCTTTCCACGGCACTAGGTGATGCACCTGGGCATAATCAGCAGGTTTATTACATCCCTTCCTGGCACAGGTGGGATGCTCGGCGCTGGCCATCATGCGCTGCTCAAACCCGGCCAAGCGTTTCATGCGGTGCAGCCATACGGGCCCGATGGTGGGGTGGATGAGGGTTACGTAGCCGATCTCGGCGAACTTGTAGTTCAGAAACTCCGCGCCGGTCATCCGGCCGCCATTAGTTAGCTCAAGCACGATGTCATCACCATCGCCGCTAACAATTTTGTCGAGCTTGTCCAAGGTGACGACCACGCTGGTGAGAACAGCAGGTTTGGTTCCGCCGTGGGATTTATTGAAGAAGACGTGGTTGGCTGCTTCCAGCAGATTGCTCTGGTTGATGGATTCCAGCACGCCGCGCATCTCAGTGACGGTCAGAGGGTCATCAGTAATGGTGAGCGAGTGCGGCCCGTCAGCGCGGTAGGTCATGCGTACCCCGGGCGTGGGGATACGTTTAGGCTTGAGTTCCTTTAAGCGCTTGGCCGCCACGGCTGGGATGTTCGGTGCCGGTGTGCCGGCAAGCTTGACCCGTAGGTTCCACGCATGCAGCTGATTCTTCAGCTTCTTCGTGTAGGCCTCGATGAGGCTCAGCGTGGCCAGGTCATGGCCTTGTTCTAAAGCTCGGCTGCGGGCCGTGCGTTGCTTACCCGTGAACTTGGTGGCGCCGAAGTAGATGTAGTTTAAGCGCGCCAGTTCGGCGGCGTCAGCTGATGAAGCGCCGAGTGCGCGTAAATGTTTCTCTCCTCCTACCGCTTGCCCCACTAAAGTAATCCCCGAGTTGCGGTAGGAGAAATAGGTCTCTAAATCCCCCATGACTCAGAACCCTAAAGTACCCCAGGCAACCCCGCAACCGGAGAGATACTCGTTAGAGCTTGATCATCGATTCCCAGCCAAAGGGGATGTGGTCAGAGTCCACGATCTTGCGGCCGAACGGGAAGCAGGTCACCGGGATCATCTTCAGGTTGGCCAGAGCCACCGGGATGCCCACGATGGTCACGGCCTGCGCCGCTGCAGTGGTGACGTGGCCGATAGCCAACCACAGGCCAGCGACAAGGAACCAGACAACGTTAGAGAACCGAGACATGCCACCGGTACCTTTGACCGGTTGAATGACGGAGCGCCCAAAGGGCCACAGCGCGAAATTCGCCATACGCATCGAGGCCACACCGGCAGGAATCGTCACGACGGGGATGCAGGCCAGGATGCCTAAGAGAAAGTAGCCCAGTGCGAGGACAAGGCCACCAGTTGCCAACCAGATGATGTTCAAAATGATCTTCATGCATCCCAGCCTAGCGACGTGGCTGGCAGTGTGAGCACCACCAGATGACGCGCTCCAACTCTCCTTCATCGCTGCGGGCGTCTACACCACCCAGCGTGGATTTCTCAATGAGCATTCCGCAGCGCCGACAGCGTTGACGGTTGCGCCCGAAAACGTAAGTTGTCTCCCCTGCCCTTTTCACGCCGGTGGTCACACGTACCGGCGAGTCTCGGTTGGCCCAGATGAGGCGACGGGAGATGGTGAGGATATGAGGGGCGTCGACAAGCGCTACAGGTGTTGCTGGATGAACGCCGGCCAGGAAGCAGATCTCGGCGCGGTATTCGTTGCCCAAGCCGGCCACGTTGCGCTGATCCAGGAGCGCCGCGCCGATGCTGCGCTCGGGGCGCGACTCGATGCGGCGAACGGCCTCCTCGAAGCCGCCGTCTAACCACTCAGGCGCGAGGATGTCTGGGCCCAGGTGCGCCATGCGCTGCTCAAACTCGCGGGCTGGAAAGACCTCGACCAGCCCTAGCCAATGCCCTACCAACTCAATATCACGCGGGGTATTCTCCATCTGCAGCACCACGCGTACGCTGTGGCCGGGCTTGCGCCAGCGGTCCCCGGCGTAGTGGATGGCCCACGTGCCTTCCATCTTGAGGTGGGTATGAAGGATGAGCTCACCCCCGAAGTCCATGAAGAAGTGCTTGCCATAGGGCCAGACCTCCTCGCACACCAGCCCGTCGAAACGCACGGTGGCATAGCGCGGCACGCGCAGGGAGGAGGAGGTTACGCGCCGGCCTTCCATGAACTGCAGCCGATTCGACAGCTGCAGTACGGAATCACCCTCGGGCACAGCAGAACCTCCTCACCAAACGGGTGCCTACTCTACCGGCGCATCCTTTCCCGCACCGAATGCCAACGCGCCCGGTTCCCACGGGGTAACCACGTGCTGGCGGGAAAGGTCTTCGATCTTCTTCACGCCGAGCAGCTGGAGGGTGTTCTTGAACTCCTCCGCGAGCAGCTCAATGACGCGGTCGACGCCTTCCTTGCCGCCGGCCATCAGCCCGTAGAGGTAGGCGCGGCCGATGAGGACGAAATCCGCACCCAGAGACAGCGCAATGGCGATGTCGACGCCGGACATAATGCCGGAGTCGTAGATGATCTCCACGTCCGGGCCCACTTCCGCGCGCACGGCCTCAAGGGCTTGGAGGGTGTTGACCACGCGGTCGAGCTGGCGCCCGCCGTGGGAGGAGACCACGATGCCGTCGGCGCCAAGGTCGATGACCTTGCGGGCGTCCTCGGGGTTGACGATTCCCTTGACGAAGAGCTTGCCCGTCCACTGCTTGCGAATCCACGCTAGGTCCTCGAAGTTGAGGCCTGGGTCAAACATGGTGTTGACCAGCTCGCCTAGTGTGCCGGTGGTCGAGGTCAGGGAGGCAAAGGTGACCGGGTCCGTGGTGAGGAAGTTGAACCACCACTCGGGGCGCCACGCGGCGTCGAAGACGGTGCCGGCGGTCAGGCGCGGCGGGATGCGCATGCCGTTACGGGTATCGCGCAGACGCTGGCCCGCCACGGGCGTATCCACGGTGACCACGAGGGTTTCATAGCCGTTGGCGGCAGCGCGTTCGATGAGTTCCTGGCAGGCGGAGTGATCCTTCCACAGGTAAAGCTGGAACCAGCGGCGGCCGCTATTGCCTTGCGACGCCGCGACCTCCTCCACCGAGCGCGTGCCCATCGTGGAGAGCGTGAACGGGATGCCTGCGTCGCGGGCGGCTTGGGAACCAGCGTCCTCGCCTTCGGCATGCATGAAGCGGGTAAAGCCGGTCGGCGCGATGCCGAAAGGCAGGGCCGCGGGCTCTCCGGCGATCTCGGTGCTCAAGGAGATGTCGTGCGCGCCATTGAGCACGTTGGGCATGAGGCGAACGTCGCGGAAGAAATCGCGGGATTCGCGGTAGCTGACCTCATCGCGGGCGGCACCGTCGACGTAGTCGAAGGCAGCCTTGGGTGTGCGGCGCTTGGCAATCTTGCGCAGATCCCACACATCAGCGGCCTCTGCCAGGCGTGCTGTCCGGCGGTCGAGGTTGGGTGCTTCGAACCGCATGAGGTTCTTGAGCTCGGACACGTTGGGCAGTTGGCGCTTTAGCCGCATGGAAACAAGACTCCTTTTCTATTGGGCTATCAGCTTTTGAGGTTAGACCCATGAAAAGCCCGTGGGCTAAATGAAGGTGAATATCATTCAGCGGCGTCGCCGACGCGGGCGAAAACCGCCTGGGCTTCCCGGTGCAGTCGATGGGCCACCAGACTCAGTGGAATCCTCCGGATCATCGAAGGACAGCTCCTCCATCGCCTCGACGGCGCGGCGCCCACCGCGACGTGCGGGACGGTAAGGTTCAGCGGAGCGCGTGGCTTCTCCAGATTTGCCGTGCTGTCCTGCACGGCCGGAAGAGGCGGTGTGGGCAGAGCCAGTAATCCGCACGCCCTTCGGGGTCAGCGCCGCGCCCAGTGCGCGCAGCTCGCTGCCCAGCTTCGACTCGAAGATGGGCCGCCCGTTCGCCTTCTCAATAACCACCTTGCTCAAGCGCCCAGCGGCCACCAGCTCGTTGAGGCCTGCAAGAACTGCGGCTAGTACCTCGGTGCGCTCGATGCCCTCGGGCAAAGCGTTAAAGAACGTAGTCAACGTCTTCCCGCCCCGGGTCAGGTGAGCCACCGGCAGTCCATCTATAAGCACCACCAAGGCACCCGCGGCGCGGGTGGGGCGGGCCGCGGATTCGCCGGCGTCGGTAGTGGGCCAGGGCAGCGCCGCACCATAGGGGTTCGCGGAGTCGGTCGCGGCCAGAACATAAGTCTGCGGCTCGCGGGTGCCGGAGGGCCAGCCGGTGACGTCCGGCGAATCATCCACGCCGCGCAAGCGGTCAATAACCGCGGGCGTGGAGAACTGCGCGGCACCCAAGCCCTCAATGACGTAGCCGCGCATCGCCTTGCCGGATTCCTCGAAACCGGAGAGCACCTTATAGGCCAGGGCGAAGCCGCCGAGAACATCCTCGGCCACCACAGAGCCGCGGGTGAGCACGCCGTAGCGGTCCAGCCAGGCCTCGCCGTGCGCGATGGAACGCGACGTTGCATCCGTCGCGGCGGGCACGGACAGCGACCACCGCCCCACCACGTCGGGCGCGGCCTGCGCACCAGATGCGTTGTGCGATTGTGCAAAGGAAGTACGCCCCATGCGCAGTCGTGAGCGCGAAGGTCTGCGCCGCGCGCGATGCGCCGCACGCCCGGCGGGACCGCCTGCGGCAAGGTGGGCCCGGATAGGAGCGAAGGAATCAGGGCTGACCAAGCCTGCCTCCACCAAGCCCCAGAGGGCCTCGCGGACCTCCTCAGGCGTACCGCTCAGCTGCGGTTGGACATCGGAAATGAGGTAGCTGCCGCCGCCCTGTAAAGCCTCCAGCAGCTGGGTCTGCAGCATGGACACGCCAGCCTCCTCCGCAGAAACCTGCGGGGCGAGTTGCGCGGCATAGTCCGCCGGCAGCAGCATGATCCAGGGGTCGTTGGAGCCAGCCTTGCCCGCGCCCACGATAAGAACCTCGCCGCTGGCGGTGAGCTCATCCAGCATCGTCGGCGAATAATCCCCTACGCGCGCAGGCAGGATGAGGCTCTCCCAGGCCGAGGCCGGCAGGCGCACCCCGGCCAGCTGCTCAATGACGGCAAAGACGCCGTCCACCCCGCGCAGCACAGGGCGCCGGCCTACCGCGGCCACCTGCTGCCAGTCCGGGAGGAAGCGCGCGAAGGCCGCAGGCGAGACCGGCTGCGTGGCCGCCCGGGCTGCCGCCAGCGAGCGCGAGCGGATGACCTTGAGAACTTCAGCCGCGCAGTATTCCTGCTCCTCCACGCCTTGCCGGTAGTGCCCCGCCAGGATGGAGTCCAGACCGTTGAGCGTCGAGTGCGCCACCGCAGCCGAGAGGCCAAAGGCCTCCTGCACATCGCGCGCCACAAACGGCCCGCGCGTGCGCGCCCAGCGACTGACCAGTTGATCCAGGGCGTCGGTAATCGTGGCCTGCTGGGCGGGGATGCCGGGCGGGACGGGGATGCCCAGGCCGTCGCGAAGCAGCGGCGCATCGAGCGCTTGCGCCACGTGCTCGCGGCCGTTGATGCGCACCCGCATGATGCGCGCGCCCAGCGCATCGAGTGCGCGCAGAGGCACCGTGGCGTGCGCACCAAACTCCTCGACCGGGATGGGGCCCAGCACGCGCAGGAGGTCCGCGACCTCCTCGGTGGTACGCGCCTGGCGTTCCAGGGTGGTGCGCTGTAGCTGGGCATGGACCTCGGCGATGATGGAGCCGTCGAGAAGCTCGCGCAGCTCCACTGTGCCCAAAAGCTTCGCTAGCAACGCCGGGTCCAGCGCCAAGGCCGCCGCGCGCTTTTCCGCCAGGGGCGAATCCCCCTCGTACATGAACGCGCCGGTGTAGTTGAACAGCAGCGAAGATGCGAATGGCGAAGGCTGCTCCGTGGTGACCTCCGCGATGCGAATGCGGCGGTGCACCAGCTCCCGCATGACCTCCGTGAGCGCCGGCAAGTCATAGACATCCTGCACACACTCGCGCACGGTCTCCAGGATGATGGGGAAAGAGGGGTAGTTGCGGGCGACGTCGAGAAGCTGCTCCGCGCGCTGGCGCTGCTGCCACAAGGGCGCGCGCTTGCCCGGGTTGCGCCGAGGCAAAAGCAGCGCACGCGCCGCGCACTCCCTAAACCGGGAAGCAAAGAGCGCGGAGTTTCCCACCTGCTCGGTGACAATGTCGGCGATCTCATCGGCGTTGAACAGAAAGAGCGCGGCATCCGGGTCCTGCTCCCCCTGCGGCAAGCGCAGCACGATGCCATCATCGCCCGCCACGGCCTGCGCATCCATCCCGGTGCGCTCCGCCACGCGCTGCCCCACCGCCAGCGCCCACGCCGCGTTCACCGGCCGACCAAACGGGGTGTGCAGCAGCACGCGCCAATCCCCCAGCTCATCTGTGAAGCGCTCCAGCAGAAGCGTCTTCTCATCCGGGATGAGCCCGGTGGCCTCGTTCTGCTCCTGCAGGTAGGCGGCGATGTTACGCCGCGCGTTCTCATCGGCGCCGTGCACGATAGACGGGTCCGAAAATGCTTCACGCCGGAACGCACCCAACGCCTTGCCCAGCTCATAGGGACGCCCAGCTTGGTCACCGTTCCAGAAAGGCAAACGCCCGGTGTGCCCCGGCGCGGGTGTCACCAACACCTGGTCGCGCGTGATCTCCTCCACACGCCAGCTCGTCGCACCGAGCGTGAAGATATCCCCCACCCGGGTTTCATAGACCATTTCCTCATCGAGCTCACCCACGCGGCGCGGCGCGGAACCAGCCTCACCAGTACCCACCAGGAAGACGCCGAACATGCCGCGGTCCGGGATGGTGCCGCCGTTGGTCACCGCCACGCGTTGCGCGCCGGGGCGCGGGGTGAGCACGCCCGTCACGCGGTCATAGACCACCCGGGGTTTGAGCTCCGCAAAATCCGTCGACGGGTACACACCACTGACCAAGTCCAGAACGGAGTCGAAGACCTCGCGTGCTAGGTCCTTATAGGGCCAGGCGCGGCGCACGGTGTCGTACCAACTGTCGGCGTCGAGTCCCTCGCTCGTGCCCGCGCTTGCCGACGCCACCACCGCCGCCACCGTCTGCTGTGCCAAGACATCCAACGGGTTGCGCGGGGCGTGCATCTCCTCGATGAGGCCCTCCTCCATGCGGGCGACGGTGAGTGCTGATTGCACGAGGTCCGCGCGGTGCTTGGGATAGAAGGAGCCATGGGAGACCGCGCCGACGGAGTGCCCGGCGCGGCCCACGCGCTGCAGGCCGGAGGCCACCGAGGGCGGCGATTCCACCTGCACCACCAGCTCCACCGCGCCCATGTCGATGCCCAGCTCCAGGGAGCTCGTGGCCACCACGGCCTTGAGCGTGCCTTCTTTGAGCATCGTCTCCGTCAGCGCGCGCTCGTCCTTGGACACCGAACCGTGGTGCGCCCGGGCGATAACGGCAGGTGCCTTCCCGGCGACGTCGACCTGTTTCATCAGCTGGGCCGGGTCGCGCCGGGTCGCTGGGCTCAAGGATTCCGGATCGTGCTCTTGGGCGTAAAGCTCGTTGAGCCGGCTAGTAAGCCTCTCGGCGGTGCGACGCGAGTTGACGAAGACGAGGGTGGAGCGCTGCTCCATGATTTCGGCGTACAGCTCCTCTTCGATGAAGGGCCAGATGGACTTCGCAGTGGGCAGGGCAGAGTCTCCTGACCCGCGTTGCACGCGCAACGCATCCTGGGGGCCTTGGGTGATGCCTAGGGGATCGTCGACAGTCGCCTCCCCGATGGGCGAGCCTTGCTCCGGGGTGGGCAGGTCCGACATGTCCTCGACCGGCACGTGGATGTCGAGCCGCCAGCGCTTCTTGGCGGGTGGTGCGATGATGTCGACGGGACGGTCGCCGCCCAAGAAGTTCGCGACAGCACTCAGCGGACGCACCGTCGCCGACAGCCCGATGCGCTGGAACTCCCCGGCGATAAGCCCGAGGCGCTCCAAAGTCAGCGCCAGGTGCACGCCGCGCTTAGTACCAGCCAGGGCGTGGATCTCATCAATGATGACGGTATCCACGGTCTTCAAAATCCCCGCCGCCTTGGAGGTGAGCATCAGGTAGGCCGATTCCGGCGTGGTGATGAGGATGTCCGACGGCTTGCGCACCTGGCGGGCGCGCTCAGCCTGCGGGGTATCGCCTGAGCGCACGCCGACGGTAATATCCGGCACCTCCAGGCCCAGCCGTTCGGCGGTGCGAGCAATGCCGTTGAGCGGGGCGCGCAAATTGTTCTCCACGTCCACGCCCAGGGCCTTGAGTGGTGAGATATACAGCACTCTCACGCCATCATGAGCACCCTCGCGGGACGGTTCATTGCTCAGCGGCAGGGCGGTTTGACCTTCGCGCTCCACCAGGGAATTCAAGGACCACAGGAAAGCCGCGAGCGTCTTACCGGAGCCAGTTGGCGCTACAACCAGTGCATTCGCGCCGCCGGAAATCGCCTCCCACGCCTGCTCTTGGACCGGGGTGGGGGCGGCGAAAACGTCCTGGAACCAACCGGCCACCTGCGGGCGGAATTTCGCCAGAACGTTTTTGGACATGCCCTACTGTATCGCGCGCGCTAATCTGGTCACTATGACCGTTGAGATTTCTGATTCCCGTCTAACCAACTCCCTCGCCGATGGCTGTGGCGAGATCCTCAAAGGCGTGCGCAACGGTGGCCTGCTGCGCGGCTTGGCGCTGGGTGATGCCGGCGATGAAGCCGCTCAGGAATGGATCGCCCGCGTCCTTGAGCAGCACCGCCCGCAGGACGGCGTCCTGTCGGAGGAAGCCGCCGATGACCTGAGCCGTTTGAAGAAGGACCGCGTCTGGATCATAGACCCGCTCGACGGCACCAAGGAGTTCGCCACCGGCCGCCAGGATTGGGCCGTCCACATCGCGCTGGTGGAAAACGGCACCCCGATCCACGCGGCCGTCGGAATGCCGGACATGGGCGTGACCTTTAAGTCCTCCGATGTGCGCGCAGTGACGGGTCCGCTGTCGAAGAAGTTCGTGGTCTCCCGCAACCGCCCGCCGAAGGTAGCGGGTTATGTCGCTGAGAAGATGGGCTTTGAAACTGTCGGCGCGGGCTCCGCGGGCGCGAAGGCCATCCATGTGCTCTTGGGTGACTATGACGCCTATATCCACGCCGGTGGCCAGTACGAGTGGGACCAGGCCGCCCCGGTGGGTGTGGCCCTGGCCGCGGGTCTGCACTGCTCGCGCTTGGACGGCTCCCCCATCAAGTTCAATAACGAGGACACCTTCATCCCGGATCTGTTGATTTGCCGCCCGGAGCTAGCAGACGAGATTCTGGAACACGCCGCCGCCTACGCGGAGGCCAACGGCGGTTACTAGGTTTCTCGTGCTGCGTTACCCTTCTATGCAGCACAGCTAGGTTAAATCCCCAACTCATCTGCAAGACGAGAGACCATTCGAGCATTTAACTCGTGGTGGTCATGCAGCGTGTCTTTGCCGAGGTATCCAAATACCTCGGCATTTATTACGCCAATAATACTTATCCACGCTTCAAGCGCCTTTTCCATGACGTCAGCGGAAAGTTCTACATCAAGCTCATCAGCGGCTGCGGCAAGGTCGCGCGAGAACTGAGAGGAACGCGGTTCTAACTGTTCAACCGAGGCCTCAGTTAACAACTCGGCCAGACGCCTACTAACTTTCGTACCCGCGCCCGTTGTCTCTGAAGCAGGCGCTTCGTATCCAATGATGGGTGTGCCATAAATAAGCGCCCACCTTTGAGGAAACTCCAAGGCCCACGCCCTCATAGCAAACACAAGGCGCAGGAATCTGTCCCGCGTCTCGGTAGCCTCACCGATTCCTCGCGCGACGGCATCATCAAGTGCTTCAAACGCATCAACGATCAGCATCGTTAATAGGTGGGCCCTGTCGGGCACATAGCGGTAGATACCCGAAGAAACTATCCCCAAATCACGTGCAATTGCACGAAGATTCAAGGCTTCTGGGCCGCCTTTATCAAGCTGCTCCCGCCCTACCTCAACAATGCGCAACATCGTCTGTTCGCGAGCACGCGCTCTTGGGGTCATTGACATATAGAAACTATATCAACAAGAAAGAGAGCACTGCTCTTGAATCTGAGTAACTGCAATTATAGAATTAGAGAGCACTAGTCACTATTTAGAGCAGAGGTCACCTAATGCATTTTCTCATCACCGGGGCAGGCCCCGTGGGCCGATCACTTTCACGCGAACTCGCTAAAAGAGGGCACACATGCACAATCATGACGCGACGGCAGCCCCATTTCGCCGCCAGTAGGAACGTGCAGTTCAAGAAAGGCGATGCAACACACAGTGACGCGTACCCAGAAAAGATCGACGGAATTGCCCACTGCATCCATGCCCCATACGACGCACAAAAGTGGCGCGACCTGCTCATTCCAGCTGAAGAAACCGTGCTAGAGGTAGCCGCCCAACGGGGCATCCCCGTTGTCTTTCCCGAATCGATGTATGGGTTCGACCAGACTTACGAGGTAATTTCGCCTGACACGCCCCGAACCCGATCCCACAATGGCAAACCCGGTGTTCGAGCGACCCTAATCGAGAACCGCTTAGCCTCTCCCTCGCGCACTACCTCGGTAATCGCGGCCGATCTGTACGGACCCGATGCCGGCCCCGGATGCGTTTACCATCAGCTCATCATTGGGAAGAAGCGTCCCCTTGCTCTTTTTAACGCACACGCTAAACACTCGGTCACGTACCTTCCCGATTTCGCCCGTGCGCTAGCTGACGCACTACTGAACGAATCGACACCCCCTATAGTTTCCACGCCTTGCGCGCCCGCGCTCACCCAAGCTGAATTTGCTCGACGCGCCGGATGCCAACACTCCCCCATCACGATTCGCCCATGGATGCTGAAGCTAGGTGGCATTGTCAGCACGGACCTGCGAGGCCTACAAGAAATGAGATACCTGTGGGACCGTCCCTCAATTCTTACCGGCGCCACGTCCTCATGGCAGGCGACCCCAACCGACGAGGCTCTAGAGGTTATTTATCAAGCCCAGCTGTCGAAATAACAAATCTCATCACCAGTACCCCTACCGCTCTACCTAAGATTTCTCCAACGTTCTACACTTGGACATCATGAGTGACACTCCCACCGCTTCTTCAGCCCTCACAACACCATATGAGGACCTCCTGCGCCGCGTCCTGGAAGAAGGCGCTCCCAAAGGCGACCGCACTGGTACCGGTACCCTCTCCCTGTTCGGTGCCCAACTTCGTTATAACTTGGCGGAGTCTTTTCCCCTGCTGACCACCAAGAAGGTCTACTTCCACGGCGTGATTGGTGAGCTGCTGTGGTTCTTGCGCGGCGAATCCAACGTGACGTGGCTGCAGGAGAACAAGGTCCGCATCTGGAACGAGTGGGCCGATGAGGACGGTGAGTTGGGCCCTGTCTACGGCGTCCAATGGCGCTCCTGGCCCACGCCGGATGGCCAGCACATCGACCAAATTCAGGCCGCCCTGGACACGCTCAAGAACAACCCGGATTCCCGCCGCAACCTGGTCTCCGCGTGGAATGTCTCTGAGCTGGACAAGATGGCGCTCATGCCCTGCCACCTGCTGTTCCAGCTCTACGTCGCTGACGGTGCACTCTCCATGCAGGTCTACCAACGCTCCGCGGACATGTTCTTGGGCGTTCCTTTCAACTTGGCCTCCTATGCCGCGCTGACCCACATGTTTGCACAGCAAGCAGGCCTGAAGGTGGGCGAGCTCATCTGGACCGGCGGCGATTGCCACATCTACAACGACCACATCGAACAGGTCAAGGAGCAGCTTTCTCGCGAGCCCCGTGCATACCCGCAGCTCAAGCTCCACAAGGCGCAGGACATGTTCTCCTATGACTTCGATGATTTTGAGGTCATCGGCTACGACCCTCACCCCACCATCAAGGCGCAGGTGTCCGTTTAATGCTGGGCGCAATCTGGGCCCAGTCCCTTGACGGCATCATTGGTGACGGCGTGGTCATGCCCTGGCACGTGCCGGAGGATCTCAAGCACTTCAAGGAAGTGACCATGGGCGCGCCCGTCATCATGGGCCGCAAGACATGGGAATCCCTCAACCCCAAGTTCCGCCCGCTGCCGGGCCGGGAGAACATCGTGCTGTCCAGCCGCGAGCCCGACGAGTGGTCTGCGGGCGCCACCGTGGTGGACAACCTCAACGCCGCACTTGACGCCACGCTTGACGACGCCTGGATCATCGGCGGTGGCCAACTTTATAGCTCCGCCCTCGACCGCGTGGATACAATCGAGCTCACCCTCATGGGTGTACAAGTCGGCGATGCCTACGGCGCAGATGCCGTACTCGCCCCGAGCGTTCCGGAAGAATTCAGCCTATCTGCCGATAGTGACTGGCTGACCTCCAAATCAGGCCACCTCACCATTCCCGGCCAGCCCCCGAGCGAGCTGCCCATGAAATACCGATTCCTCACCTACGACAGAAAGGCTGCTGCATAATGGCAACTACCCCCGAAACCACTGAGCACGTCACCATCTTCTTCGCTGACTGGTGCCCGTTCTGTGTAAAGCTGATCAAAAACCTGGACCGCACCGAAACCCCATATGAGCTCGTCGATGTCGAAGGTGAGAACACCGACGACATCAACGCCTGGATTGAATCCGTCAACGACGGCAATCGCATCGTTCCAACCGTCCTCTACTCCGACGGCACTCACGCCACCAACCCTTCCGCCAGCGAGGTTCGCGCCAAGTACGCGGAGCTGGCCGGCGAGTAGACCCAAGGCGACGCATTTACCGCCGCCTAAAGCAGGGCTGCTAATCTTACTTAGGTGCGCAACGCACCCCCGCCCCAGTAGCTCAGGGGATAGAGCACGGCTCTCCTAAAGCCGGTGTCGGAAGTTCGAATCTTCTCTGGGGCACGCTGTGAAGTCTCGAGACATCGTTCCGGTCGGTGTCTCGAGATTTTTAGTTGCCCCGACTGGGGTTGAGTTCGTTGTCTTTCTAGTTGTAGTAGATCTTTTCTTCGGTGAGTGTGTAGGCGGCGATTTGTGCCCCAGTGATGGCTATTTTGACGTCGACGTGGTTGTCGATGCAGACCATGGTGATTGGTTCCCCGCCCCATCTGCGTCCGATGTAGAGGCGGCGTAGTTTGCCTCCCCATCGCAGGGTTGTCTTGCCGTTGGTGCCGATTTTGTCGGTACTTAGTCGGTAGTCGTGGTCTGGTTTGATGTCTACTTATCTGCATTCACCCCCATTAAGGGTGAATCTTCAGATCAAAACTTGAAATGTTTTATAAACAGTATTACCTAACTTAGGTAAGCCTTACCTTTCCTGCTGTTCATAAATCGAGGTTTACTATGACCCAACAGTCCTCTACGCCCGCACGGAGTGCAAGCTCATCCAGTGGGTCGACGGCACGTTTAAACACCAGAGATCTCATCAACGCTGGCATCTTTGCTGCACTTTACTTTGTAATCACCTTTGTAAGCGGAATGATTGGATTCGCAGGACCACAATTCATGTTTATTGGATGGTTCATCGCGGCAATCGCAAACGGAATCGTGCTAGCGCTTTATGCCGCCCGCACGCCCAAAATGGGTGCTTTCACCCTCGTCGGTGGTATTAACGGATTAGCATTCATGCTCACCGGACACTACTTCTGGACCTTGCTAGGAAGCATAATTCTTGGGTTTATCGCGGATTTGATTATTACAAAAAGCCACCTCAGTATTGCCAAGTCCTTCCCTATTGCCTACGGCGTCTTCTGCGTCTGGATTTCTTTGCCTTTTCTCCCGCTAATTCTGGATACGGACTCCTACTACGTCGATATCGCAGACCAAATGGGTCAAGAATATGCCGATGCTATGTCGGATATCTTCCAGCCATGGACCATTGGAGTACTGGCCATTTGTGCGCTCATCGTCGGCTTTATCGGAGGAAAGGTCGGAGTTCGCGTCAGCCGCAAACACTTTGAAAGCGCTGGTCTCCTGTGAGCCTGCAAAAACAGGGCGTGCTTCGTCGATTTTCGATCGATCCACGGACCGTGCTGCTTTCTGTTCTAGTAATCAATGCGGTAGCTCTCAGCCACGGCCACCTACCGACACTGCTGATTTCTATCGCCTTCAGCTCCATCGCACTAGCTACAGTAAAGCCACACTATGGTCTTATATGTCTGTTCGCTTTTGCATTATCCTATCTAGGGTATTGGGGCCTATTACAGCTTCCTGGCTCCACATTTTTCGCTTTTTCAGCGGCAATTTTTTCGTGGCTAAGCCGTTTTGTCATCAGCATGTCCATCGGCGCATTCGGCTTGCTCACTCTCACACCATCCACGTTGACCTCAGCACTGCGGGACCTGCGTTTACCAGGCTGGGTCACCATTCCACCGGCGGTATTCCTGCGCGTTTTGCCGATCATCGTGGCAGAAGCCAAAGCCATCCGCGATGCCATGGTCCTTCGGGGTCTCCAGCCTGGAGTAAAAAGCTGGATCACACAGCCCACACAATCGTCCGCGATGTTGATCATCCCCTTATTAGGTGCCGTCGTCCGCGCTGGTGATGAGCTCGCTGCCTCTGCTCTTGTCCGGGGATTGGGAGGACCCGCACGCCCAACCACCACCGCCGATCTTTCCTTCAAGCTTGTCGATGCAACTGCACTAGCTGGGTTGGGCCTCGTTGTTGCCTCTGTCTGGCTTCCCACGGAGGTCCACTTATGAACGAACGCAGTATCGCAACCAGTGTAGACGCCCACAACGTTTCTTTTACATATCCATTGGGCGCTCGGCCAGGCATTCAAGGTGTATCTGATGTGTCTTTTTCTGTCTCTCCAGGACAGTGTCTACTGATTACCGGTGATTCCGGATCGGGAAAGTCCACGGTACTCAAGTTGATCAACGGACTCATCCCCCATTTCAATCCAGGAGAGCTACTAGGCACCATCACTATTATAAAGGATGACCAGGCTTTTACCCCTGCGGAAGAACCGCTGTCCCGAGCCATCGAGTTCAGCGCCTCAGTATTCCAGAATCCAAGGACACAATTTTTCACTGAAAGCGTCAATGCAGAATTGGCCTTCGGGCTAGAAAACCTTGGTGTAGATCCCAAAGAAATTGAGTCGAGGATTCAATCAGCGGTCGAGCTACTAGGCATTAAGGATCTTCGGGGCCGGCGATTCAAAGAATTATCCGGTGGGCAGTTACAAACCGTGGCATGCGCATGCGCGCTTGTGTCCCCGGGCAGTCTCGTGCTTCTCGATGAACCCACGTCCAATCTCTCTATGGAAAGCATCGATATTCTTGCACGCGTGCTACACCGCTTGAAGGAATTAGGCACAACGATCATTATCGCTGATCACCGTCTCTTTTTCTTAAAAGATATCGCTGACCAAGTTATTTACTTGACTCAGGGAAAAATAACGCGGAGTTTCCGCGCTCAGGAGTTTTATGCCTTAGACGAACCCGAACGCAAACAATTGGGGCTACGCAGCTTACACCATGTTCCCCTGCCCGCGAGCGTGCCGGTACCACCCACGCTCGAAAACGCCGATCCCCAGCGGAGCGGACTCGAGCTAAGCAACATCTGTTTTTCTTATGGCGCACATGAGGTATTAAACATTGACCACGCATTTTTCCCCAGCGGCGAAGTCACCGCCTTAATCGGGCCCAACGGCGCTGGAAAAACCACCCTCGCCAGGATCATTTGTGGTCTTGCTTCTCCCAAACGCGGCGGTAGTCTCCGTTTGAACAGCAAACGAGTAGGAGCGGCTGCCCGCAGACGTGCCGCGTATATGGTGATGCAAGATGTTGGCCGCCAATTATTCGCAGCCACCACCGAAGAAGAAGTCACGCTCGGACTGGCAAAGAAGAAGCGGGACCACATCGATGTCAATGAGATTCTCCATCGCCTCGATCTGGCAGGAATGGCCCAACGGCATCCGCAGTCTCTGTCCGGTGGGCAACGGCAACGCTTAGCCATAGCTTCAGCCCAAGCCAAGCAAGCAGCGATCTACATCTTCGATGAACCTACCTCTGGCGTGGGCTGGCGCCAACTGCAATCCATCTCTGCGCTCCTTCGATCTCTTGCAGCAAGCGGAGCAGTGGTCATCGTCATCACCCATGACCACGAATTCATCCAAGAATCAGTCACCAGAATCATCGATATGACTGACATCAACAAGAATTGAGAAAGAAATGTCTGAACTAAAACAAAGTTCCACAGAATCAAGCGGAACCCACGCACCAGAATCACACGGTGCGTCACCGGAAGAAGAGGCTCGCGCAAAACAAAAAGCCGGCCAGGTCGCTCTAAAAAAACTACTGGCCCCAGTGCAAACAACCATCTACTTCGCACAGTTTCTCGCGCTTATATCCTCGGTACTCGCCGTAGCACCCTACGTCGCGTTGGTGGCACTGGGAAATGCTCTAATCGACGGCAATACTGATGACGTCGCGTCCATTGTGAAATGGCTACTTGCTGCATTTTTGGGCCAGCTATTCTTCTATTTCCTTGCCCTTGTAATCACCCACTTCGCTGATGCAAAGCTGGTGGGGATTAACCGGCGCCGAATTATTACCGCTATTGCGAAAGCACCACTCTCGTGGTTTAGCCAGACTAATTCCGGCAAAGTCCGCAAAGCCGTCGAGGACGATACGTTAACTCTGCACACCCTGACAGCCCACGCTCCTGTAGAGAAGGTCGCCGCGATCTTTACGCCCCTCGCGCTTCTGGTTTATGCCTTTATCTTGGATTGGCGCCTTGGTCTACTTTCTATTGCCACTGTGCCCATTTTCCTAGCAATCCAAGCATATTCAATGAAAGATATGGGCACAAAAACTGCGGAACTGGATAATTATCTGGGTGAGGTCTCTGCGACTGCGGTGGAGTTCTCCGAAGGTATTTCCGTCGTCAAGGCTTTCGGCACCGTTGGCAAAGCCCACGCTCGATATCGCGAAGCTGCCCAAAAATTCGCGGAATTCTATTACGAGTGGCTACGTCCGCTTCTGCGTGTTTCCGCAATCTCAGAGTCTGTGGTGGCGGTTCCTGTACTCATCCTTATCAATCTAGGAGTCGGTTCCCTGCTGATAGCTGGTGGCTATGTCACGGTCGCTGAAGTCATCGCAACAACGTTAATTGCGCTGGTGCTCCCGGGCACGATTCAAACCGTCGGCCAAATGATGTGGTCTTACCAGCTCGCTGGCAATGCGGCGTTGCGCCTTGATGAAGTCATGACAATTTCCCATGTGAAAGAAGGCCAAAAGAGCCTCGATGCCAGTAGTCAAGACATGGAGGTGGAGTTCCATAAGGTCAGCTTTAGCTACGCCCCAGACACACCAGTCCTCCAAGACTTTTCTGCGCAACTAAATGCAGGCACTGTCACGGCATTGATTGGCCCCTCCGGGTCTGGCAAATCCACAGCAGCAACGATGCTGGCGCGTTTCCAGGATCCAGATTCGGGCACAATCACTATCAACAACGTGGATATCCGTGATCTCACTTTCGACAGTTTGTACCGCATTGTGGCTTTCGTCTTACAAGACCCTCACTTACTGCGTATGAGTATTCGGGAAAACATTCGCCTTGCACGCCCAGAAGCCCGCGATGAAGAGATCTGGCAAGCCGCAGAGGCTGCGCACATAGCTGCTGATATTCGCGCTTTACCGGCTGGGCTCGACACCGTTGTTGGTGAGGACACCTCTTTATCCGGTGGACAACAGCAACGCATTTCTATTGCCCGGGCAATTATTACCAATGCCCCAATCTTGATCCTGGATGAAGCTACTGCGGCAACTGATCCTGACTGCGAAGCAGAAATTCAAGCAGCTCTAGCCACACTCGTCAGAGGCAAGACCGTCTTAGTCATCGCCCACAAGCCGGAGTCCATCCAAGGAGCAGACCAAATAATCTGCCTCAAGCCTATGAAGGATAATTCTCATGTCTAATGCCACTACGCCTGCTAGTTCGCGTCTTCGTGATCCGCTACTCACTCGCAGTGTCAAAAAGCTGCAAAGTCCTGTAGGCCATAAGCTCAATAAAAGGTATGCTTGTCTATCGCTTATCGTTGGCGTGCTTGATGGCCTCGCCGTTCTCACGCTCGTGCCACTTACAAAGGCACTCGATGGGGATACGACGATCGCACCATGGATGTGGACGCTTTTGGCAATTGCGCTCGTAGCTTTTGCGCTACGATTTTTCGCAACCATGGCCTCTTACCACACGGCCTTGGATTTCATCCGAGCCGCGCACACGACTGTGGGCGATAAATTAGCAACGCTACCGCTCGGCTGGTTCGTACCGGCTAATACCGGCGGCCTATCTCGCCTCGTTTCAGATCGCTTTATGGTGGCGGCCGAGACCATTGCGCATATTCAAGGAACGATATACCGCGATAGCGCGGCACTTGTCACCTTGTTAGTAGGAGCGTGTTTCTGGAACCCGAAGCTGGGCTTGGTCCTTCTTATCATCGCACCATTGGCGCTCGTGGTGATGCAGTTGGCTGCATGGATTCGTGAGAAAGCATCGAACCGCGCACTGGGGCCGAGTAAAGAGCTCTCCCAGCGCATCGTAGAATTTGCTAACCGTCAACCAGCCCTGCGCGCGGCAGGACAATCACAAGTTTTTGCGCCACTAGAGCAAGCGCTAGAAATCGACCATAAAGCACGAATACGCGAGCTATGGGTATCCACATTAGCTTTGCTACTCAACGGCATAGTAGTGCAGATCTTCATTGTGGCTCTCATTATGGTCTCCGCGGATCTTGCCGTTGAAGGCGCCCTATCGCCACTAGAAACAATTGCGATCATCGGAATCAGCTTGAGGTTTACCCGCACGCTTGAGCAGCTGGGTTCTTCTTTCGTCGGTTTAGATGCCGGCCGTATCGCGCTCGCAGAAACTGAGCTCATCACCGATGCTCCTTCCCTGCCAGAACCCACTACTCCGCGCCTAGGCGATGGTTCGGGAAATGTAGAGCTGCTTAATGTCACGTTTGGATACGGCGATAAACCAGTATTGGTAGATGTCACTTTCCATGCTCGACCAGGCACCGTTACCGCCATTGTCGGTCCTTCTGGCTCCGGAAAGACCACAATTGCGCGCCTTATTTCGCGATTCTGGGATGTAGATTCCGGGGCGGTGATGGTTGACGGCGTAGATATCCGCGAGCTTGGAACCGAACAGTTAATGTCCAGGCTGTCCATGGTCTTTCAGGACGTTTACCTCTTCGACGACTCGTTAATCGCTAATATCCGCGTTGGTCGTCCCGACGCCTCCGATGAGGAAGTCTTCCGCGCAGCTGATCTTTCAGGCGTGACTTCTATTGCCAACCGCCTAGGGTGGCATACTCCTGTTGGTGAAGGCGGGCGGCTTCTATCCGGTGGTGAACGCCAGCGCGTATCTGTAGCTCGCGCGCTTCTCAAGCAAGCGCCGATTGTACTCTTTGATGAGGCTACCTCCGCGCTCGATGCAGAAAATGAGGCAAACATTCTTGCTGCGATGGACGAGCTACGGGAGCAATCTACTTTTATTGTCATCGCCCATAAGCTGGATACAATCAAATCTGCTGATCAAATCGTAGTCTTGGATGAACACGGGCAAGTCAGCCAGCTAGGCACGCATTCTGAGCTTTCCGATGTCCCCGGTATCTACCGTCACTTCTGGCAGCAACGCAAAGCAGCACGCGGGTGGAAAATCAGTTCGGGACGCGATTAACGCGGGCACCGAGATCGGCATTGTTTGCGGGGGACACCCTTCTCTCCCCCTCTCCCCCGCAGCACGGAGCACCCTAAGTGCACCGACAAAGCTCGAAGCGAAGAATGCAGTAGCGGCTACGAGCGACCACTGCGCGGCGTTGGCCATGCCTTCGCTTAAGGCCCACACCACTGCCCCAGGCGCACGGTGGTTTGCGTTGCGGAGGCTTGCCCGGAGTCATCGACGGGAATATCCCACAGCATCGTGCCGGTCAGCTGCGCGGAGGCGAACCCCAGGCCCAAGCCGTACAGGGTCAGCGGCGCGGCGATGATCCAACCATTCGTATCCGGCCCCATAAGCAGGACGAAGCTAAGGACGCCGACGGCTTCCAAGCCGAGCCCAATGAGCACGGTGCCAGACGCCCCGTACCGTGCCGCGACATGAGGGCTGATGCAACGGAGAAGAATGCACCGATTGCCATGGCTGCCAGCACCAGGCCAGACCACGTCGTGCAGAGGTCCAACGTATTAATCAGGTACAGCAGCAACACGAAGATGATGGCAAACTCGCCGATTGCTACCGCACCAGCGGTGATATTGCCCCACGAGAACGTGGAATAAGAAAACAATTCAAGATACAACAGCACCGAGCGGTGACCCCGCTCGCGGTGCTCTTCCGACCTGATAAAAAGCGCGAAGCCCACGGCCGAGATCGCGAGCCCTAGCGGAACCGGTGAAATAGCCGCGTTTTCGAACCAGGTCCAGCCAAAGAAGCTGAATGAGGATTGGGGCTCCCACCAGCCTAGGTCGGGCCCTCGATAATCGCGAATACTAGGACACCCATTCCGTCAGTGCACCACCGGCAAGGGTCCGACCGCTGCCGCACCGGAAATTACCGCGCCCCACACACCAAAGGCTGTTGCGCGGTATTTGCCGCGGAATACGGTTTACCCGTGGAAAGCGTGGAAGGCATGATGAACGCAGCACCGATTGCCTGTACTGCGCGCGCGGAGATCCACGTGGCGGTCGAGGTAGGAAATCCCGCCAATACGCTGCCTGCCACGAATATTGTCAGGCCGGTGAGGAAGGCGCGCTTGCGTCCCCAGGTATCCGCAATCTTGCCCCGTCGCAGAGCAGCTCCGCCAGTAGCACCGCATAGAGGCTGTTGACCCACTGCGCCTGCGTCAGGTTGAGCTGCAGGTCAGTGATGATTGAAGTGTCCCTGTTTTGTCCCGACTGAGTAGATAGGACAAAACCTGGGGCACTTTAACTCCAGATGTTCAGAAGACTGAAATGGTAGCGGTG